>JASHUX010000448.1 GCA_030039775.1 Alphaproteobacteria bacterium
CGAATTGCGAACCTTGCGCAAGTTAATCTTTACGCCTCATCAGGTCGGTGCAGGATGATCCTGATCCCGCGCCAGCGCTCGGCGGCGCGAATGAGAGTGCCCGGGATCATCAGTGCTCCCGACGGATGCTGTTCTCCGTTTACACCGATGCTGATTCATTCGACGGAGACGAGGCCGTTGTCATTTTCGTCTCGTGACCTTGCCTATCACCTTTGCCAACTCTTCATGTTCGAAGGCGCTTGCCATGCGGTCGATTTCCTTCGCGCTCAACCGCAACGCCTTCGCTTCTACGCGCCATGTGCCGACCGCCACCCCGACGTCGGTGGCGATCTCGCGCGGCACGGCGCCCTTAAGGCTAAAATGCGAAGCGACGCTCAAGGCAAGATCGAGCGAGGCCGTGCCGTCGCCTTCGTCGATCGTCAGCGTCAAGACGCGCGCCTTGATGTCGGCGGGCACGGGATTGAGATCATAGGCCGGCGCCAGCCGCCAGCCGCCAGCTTCATAGAGGAAGGCGTGATTGCGCAAATGGTCGTCGGTATTGGAGATGAGAATATTGAAGACGATGCGCCGCCAAAGCTGTGCGCAATCTTCCTCGGCCCGCGCACCGTATTGGCGGATGGCGTCAGCGATCTCAAGATAGCTGTGGGGATCGCCATCGGCGGCGCCGAGAATGCTCATCGCCGATAAGAAGGGAATGCGCCGCTCGCGATTCCGGTCGAAGCGTTGCAAGATGAGGACTGATTTGCCGCCGATCGCTTCGAGCTTCGAACGCGGCGTCGGAATGCCTGCCTTGGCGGCGAGCTTGAGCGCTAGTGCTTCCCACGCGGAAACTCTGAATTGATCGTCGTGATGCGGAAACTTCGCGATCAGCAGATTCCCGTTGGGATCGATGAGCGATGCCTTGGGGCGCGCGCCGCCCAGCGACGAACCCGGCGCCAGCAAGAGCCTCAGGTCGTCGTCGGTTTCTTCATCGGCCGTTATCCGGATGGCGGCGTCCATCAAGGCGCGCAGGCGGACCAGCGGTGGAACGCGCGCCTTGCCGTCGGCCGCCAGAAACGGGCCTCCCTCTTCCATGGCAAGGCGGAGGGCGCCCTGCCGGGCGAAATCGCTAACGCCGAGAAGATAATCGGCCTCGCCCAGCGCCCGCGGCGCGTGCCCTTCGGCACGGGCCTGCCGTCGCTGTTCCCGCTGGATGAGCGCGCGGCCCCAGCGGTCGGGCGCGGAGTCGCCGATGGCGCCGAATATGGCCCGGCCGGGAGCGGTGTGGTGCAGGCCGGTGCCGAGCGTCAGCGCCGGCTCCAAGGCAAATCTGTCGGGATGGCGCAGCCACGAGTCCGCATATTCGAAGCTGACGCTCTCGCGGCCTTGCCGCAGGTGGGACCACAAATGCCCCACTAACTCGGTTGCGCCGTTGAGATCGACATAGACGAAGAGCCGTGTATCCATCAACCCGCCCCGCGATCCCGCTGGCTCGCGCGCCGGATGCGCCGCGGCAGCTTTTCTTCTGCAAGCTGCAGGCCGGTGTCGTCGAAGCGCACGTCGGCGAGATCCGAAAGCCTGGCGACCATGCCGAGGATAAAGAGTACGGTGGCATAGATGCCGAGCGAGACGGCAGGATCGCCCCTCTCGACCTTCAATAAGGTGGCACGCGTGACAAAGGCGCGTTCCGCCATCACAGCGGTCGAGATGCGCCGCCGCAAGCGGGCGCCGCGGATGTCGGCGCCGAGTTTCGTAAGTGCGCGCTTGACCGGCAAAGGCTGTGGGGGGATCGACCGCATGGCTGACCTACTGTCTATTAACGCATACGTTAAATCATATAACGTATAAGATAATATACAATAGTGAGGAATTGCCTAATTCAGCGGAGCGGCTTTCGGCGCCGTCGGAATCCTCTTGTTCGTCAAGGACTTTTGCGAGCTCGCAATTAACATGTCAGTCGGCGTTGAATGTTGATCCCACTCTGGGCAAAATTGCCGAAACACACGCTGGTTTTGTGCCAAGCCAGCAGTTCGGCCTCGATCCTTCTTATTTCCACCTGAAGATGCCGAAGCTGGCTTGTCAATCGACGCCCCCTGTTTCCGGTCACGCGGCAATTTTCAAACCGCCTCTAATTGAACTGGATCAGTGCGTCACGCGACAATTGATATATTTCATCAAGTGACTCAGGCAAAACTGCCGGGGGTTGGGCGAGCTGTGCTTGTTGCTGTGCCAGACGCTCGAACACTCCCAACTGTTTCATCGACAAAAGCTGGGCATACGCGACGGGCAGTGCCGAGCTTCTCCGGAGTAGTCGAAAAGGATCGTCGTCGAGGGCGTTCATGGCTGCTTCATCCACACGGTATAGCCCGGTGACGTTCTGCTCCTCGCTGCCGGTTTTGAGTTTGACCTCCCAGCGGCGAATGACACCCGCCTTCGCCAGGGCCCCCACCGCAGCGTCGGTAGCGGCCTGGTTGCGCTCACGTTGGATCAAACGGTCCCGGACAGCCTTTGTTCCAGGGGCGAGATTGCCGTCCGCGTCGAAGAGGGGTTCGCCACCCTCGGTGGCATCGACCACCGACTGGGCTTCTTCGTCGAGGCAAAATATCCATTCCTCGCTTCCTCTCTTCGGCACTAGGCGGAACGGATGGCCCCTGACTATTGCGGGTACGTAATGCCCAAGCCATCGACCATCGGGGCCAACGAATAAGTTGCGGCCCGGTGTTGGCGAAAGAACGGCGACGAGGACGAAGCGGTCGGACTGTTCGACAAAGGCGAGCGGCATCGCGAGCGCCGCGTCGGTGAGCTCGATGCCGACAACGGGCACCAACGCCTCGGTAGCTGCAAACGAGTAGTTGCCGAACTGACGCCACGCCTTACCGGCATGGCGCTCGCGGGCCACCGGTGCAAATTGGGGCATAGAAATTCCTTCTGCTTAATCCGTTCGACCCTGAATCAACCATGTCTGACCGAGGGTACGGCTTCCGGAGACGTCACCTGCTTGAGCGGCATCCTGCGGGCAGCGTGTCTTCATCTTTTCGCCATCTCTTGCACCGCCACAGAGATCAGCAGCTTCTTGTTCACTTTGCCGTTTTCGTTACGCGGCAGCGATTTTACCTGCATAATGAATTTTGGCCTCTTCTGCTCAGGCAACTTCGCCCGACAAAGGGCATTTAACTCGTCCCCGTCGATCGGCGAACCGACGACGACCGCAGCCCAGATCTGTTCCATTCCAAGGGCATCCGGCACCCCAAACGCGGTCGCGTCTGACACTGATGGCAGGGATAGCAAAACATCTTCGATTACGGCAGGGCCGATCTTGGTGGCTCCCGTATTGATCAATTCCGTTGCGCGGCCGGACAGGGCCAGCATACCGTCAGGCCAGACCGTGCCGATATCGCTGGAATAGAACCAGCCATCCTGGAAGCCTTCGGTAGACAAGCCGTTATCGCCGAGATACCCCGAGGCGAGCGTTTCGCTCCGTATGCGAAGAGTGCCTTCGACGCCCAACGGCAGGGGCTTGTGCTCAGGATCGACCGCCTGAACCTCGACCCCCGGAAATAAAAAGCCCACCGCGCCGGGCCGCGATGACAGTGCTGCCATCGGCCCGCTCGCGATGCCGCCTGCTTCGGTCGAGCCCAAATATGACACGATACCAGGGCAGAATCGCGAGGTAGCCTGCTGATAGAGCGGGGCCGGTAATCTGCTACCAGCGACTTCAATGGTTTGAAGCGTCGGAAAAGGCCCGGCACCGGACGGCAGCGCG
>JASHUX010000449.1 GCA_030039775.1 Alphaproteobacteria bacterium
GTCGGTGTTCGGCATCGATCTTTCGTTCACCATCCTGTTCATGGTGATCATCGGCGGCCTCGGCAGTCTGCTCGGCTGTTTTCTCGGCGCCGGCCTCATCCATATCCTGCCGATCGTGTTGCGCAGCGCGCTGCCGGAGATCGGTCTCGCGCTGCGGCCCGCGACAGTCGAGCACCTGAACTTGATGATTGTCGGCGCTCTCATTATTCTGTTTCTCGTTGCCGAGCCGCTTGGGCTTGCTAGGCTGTGGCAAACGATAAAACAAAAGCTGCGGGTTTGGCCTTTTCCGTACTAGGTGCCGCGGCGACCAACCGGGAGGTTATGACCATGTCGATCAAATGGACATCGATCGCGGCGGCAGCCGCGCTTGTGATGGGTACGATTTTGCCGGCCGCGGCGGCCGACGATATTTTCGTGCCGCTGTTCACGTATCGGACCGGCCCCTATTCGGGCGGCGGCATTCCGATCGCCAACGGCATGCACGATTACCTGAACATGCTCAACGCGCGCGACGGCGGCGTCGGCGGCACGAAGCTCAACGTCCAGGAATGCGAGACCGGCTACAACACCCAGAAAGGCATCGAGTGCTACGAGGCCGTGAAGGGCAAGGACCCGGTGATGATCAATCCGTTCTCGACCGGCATCACCGAGGCGCTGATTCCGAAAGCCTCGGTCGACAAGATTCCGATTCTGTCGATGGCCTACGGCCTGTCGGCGGCGGCGCTGGGCGACACGTTTCCGTGGGTCTTCAATCCGCCCGACACCTATTGGGACGGTTTGTCGGTCTTGATCAAGCAGATCGCTGCGCGCGAAGGCGGCTTCGACAAACTGAAGGGCGTCACCGTCGGCTACATCTATCTCGATGCGCCCTACGGCAAGGAACCGATCCCGCTGCTGCAGCAGCTCGCGCAGAAATACGGCTACACGCCGAAACTCTATCCGGTGCCCGGCACCGAGATGCAGAACCAGTCGTCGCAATGGCTGGCGGTCCGCCGCGATCGGCCGAAATACATGATCATGTGGGGCTGGGGCGCGATGCAGCCGACGGCCGTGAAGGAAGCGGCGAAGATCGCTTATCCGATGGGCAACTTCTACGCCAATTGGTGGAACGGCGATGAGGATTTGCGGGGCCCCGGCGAGGCCGGCAAAGGCTTCCACAATCTGAATTGGCATGCCGTCGGCAGCAACTTTCCGGGGCTGCAAGACATCAAGAAATACGTTATCGACAAAGGCATGAGCCAAACGCCCGCGGACGAATTCGGCGACGAATTCTATGACCGGGGCGTCTACAACGCGGTCCTGATCGCCGAAGCGATCCATCTCGGTCAGAAGCTGTCGGGCAAGAAGGTCGTGGTCGGAACCGACGTCCGGCGCGGCCTCGAAAACCTCGACCTGTCCGCGGCGCGCTGGAAAGAGCTCGGCTTCGAGGCTTTCGCCAACCCGCTGTCGACGTCGTGCGCCGATCACAACGGCCACGGCGACCTGTTCGTGCAGGAATGGGACGGCTCTAAGTGGGTGCGGGCGTCGGGCGAAGTCAGCCCGATGAGCGACGTGGTCAATCCGCTATTGGAGGCCGCGGCCAAGCAGTATGTCGACAAGAATACCGGTTGGCCGAAACGCACCGAGGCTTGCGACCACACCAGCTGATGAGTGTTGCTTCCGACGCGGCCGGCGCCGCTGCCTCCATCGAGGCGGCGGCGCCGGTTCTCGTCGTCAACAATATCGAAGTCGTCTACGACCATGTCATTCTCGTCCTGAAAGGCGTGTCGCTGTCGGTGCCGAAGGGCGGCATCGTCGCGTTGTTGGGGGCGAACGGCGCCGGCAAGACCACCACGCTCAAGGCGATTTCCAATCTGCTGCGCGCCGAGCGCGGCGACGTTACCAAGGGCTCGATCACGTTCAACGGCACCCGCGTCGACAAGCTGACGCCGAACGAGCTGGTGCGGCGGGGCTGTATCCAGGTGCTGGAAGGCCGGCTGTGTTTCGGCCATCTCACCGTCGAGGAAAATTTGCTTACCGGCGCTTTTTCGCGCCGCGACGGCGGCGCCGCGATCCGGCGCGATCTCGACATGATCTATGAGAGTTTTCCGCCGCTGCGCGACCGCCGCCACTCGCTCGCGGGTTATGCGTCGGGCGGCGAGCAGCAGATGTGCGCCATCGGCCGGGCGATGATGTCGCATCCCACCATGGTGCTGCTCGACGAGCCGTCGATGGGTCTGGCGCCGCAGGTGGTGCAGGAGATTTTCGAGATCGTCAGCAATCTCAACCGCAGCCAGGGCGTGTCGTTCTTGCTGGCCGAGCAAAACGCGCACTTGGCGCTGCAATATGCGCATCACGGCTACGTTCTGGAAAACGGCCGCGTCGTCATGGACGGCAACGCCACCGGCCTGCGCGAGAACGCGGACGTGAAGGAATTTTATCTCGGCGTCTCGGAACGCGGCCGCCGCTCGTTCCGCGACGTCAAGAGCTATCGCCGGCGCAAGCGCTGGCTGGCCTGACATGAGCGAGCATTACGACGCCGCCGAGACCCGCGATCCGCGCGAACGTGAGACATCGCTGTTCTTCCGCCTGCCGCGCGTCATCGAGGCGGCGTTGCAGGCACCGGGCTGGCGCGATCGTTTGGGCGCGATCGACGCGGCATCGGTGACGAGCCGCGCGGCGCTGGCGAAACTGCCGGTCTTGCGCAAGGCCGATCTGCCGGCGATGCAGAAACAGGCGCCGCCCTTTGCCGAGCTCGCGCCCGCGCCGGCGTCGGAATTCGGCAGACTCTTTACGTCGCCGGGTCCGATCTATGAGGGCGAGACGCGCGACGCCGATCCCTGGCATGCCGGCCGCGCTTTGTTCGCGGCGGGCTTCCGGCCGGGGGACATCGTGCTCAATACCTTCGCCTATCATCTGACCCCGGGCGGGTTCATCATGGATTCGGGCGCGCGGGCTATCGGCTGTGCGGTGATCCCCGCCGGTCCCGGCAACACCGAGCAACAGCTCGACGTGATCGCGGCGTATCGGCCGAACGCCTATGCGGGTACGCCGGATTTTCTCAACATCCTGCTGGACGCGGCGGCGAAGGCGGGACGCGACGCGCGCTGCATTAGGAAAGCGACGGTCGGCGCCGCCGCCTTTCCGAAGTCGTTACGGGAAAGTTTTGCCGCGCGCGGCGTTGCCGCGTACGAAACCTATGGCGTCGCCGAGCTTGGCGTGATCGCTTACGAGACACCGGCACGCGACGGGCTGGTGGTGAGCGAGGATCTGATCGTCGAAATCGTGCGGCCCGGCACCGGCGATCCAGTGGCCGACGGCGAAGTTGGAGAGATCGTGGTGACGTCGCTCGAACCGCGCCATCCCTTGATCCGGTTCGCGTTGGGCGATCTGTCCGCCGTGATGCTGGGCGCCAGTCCGTGCGGGCGCACGAACATGCGGCTCAAAGGCTGGATGGGGCGCGCCGATCAGACCACGAAGGTCAAAGGCATGTTCGTCCGGCCGGACCAGATCGCGGAAGTCGCGCGCCGCCACCCGCAACTAACCCGGCTGCGCCTGGTCGTGACGCGCGAAAACGAGCTCGACGCGATGACGCTGCGCGCCGAATGCGCGCAGCCCGATCCCGCGCTTGGCGAGGCGGTGACGGCGACGCTGCAAGCCGTGACCAAGCTCAAGGGCGCGGTCGCGCTCGTCCCGCCCGGTTCGCTGCCGAACGACGGCAAGGTGATCGCCGACGAACGGCCGGTGTGAGTCTCGCCGTGTCGGACACCGACCTTGACAGGAGGGCGACCCGCGCGCACCACGACGGCTAGGCACGGATGAGGAGACGAATCGACGTCCTCGTTCATTCGAGCGCCGCGGAAGCTTCGACGGAGTCGAGCCGATGCTGATCGTTTCGGAATTTCGCCTCGGGGAAGTGAAGGTCTATCGAAAGCTGGTGGCCGCGCCTCAAGGCGCCATCCTTCAGATAAGAATGCCGAACGGCTCGGACCTCGTCGGCATGCGATGCGAGTTCGCCGGCAACACACCCGCTGCGCTTTTCCTGCCGTTTGAGGACAAATATCTCGGCGAACTGGTCAACGGCGACAAGCTCCCCGTTTCGTTCGACGTTACCGACTTGGTCGATCTGCGCGTCAGCGTCGTGAAACCTGAGACCCCCTTAGGCGAAATCTCGGACGTTAACGGCGCGCTGGTCATGCTCGCGCAGATAGGCGGCGATCCGGCCACGCGTTATGTGGTCTGGCTCAACGGTCCGAAGAAAGGAGCCGTCGAACCGGCCAAGACATACGTCAGTTTGGGCACGATCGCCGGGGGGGCTGGTGCCGGTCGGCAGCCTGGTGTTGGCGCGTAAGGACGAAGCGACGGCGTAAGTCATCGCGTCGCGAAAATAATTCTTGCAATATACGCAAGACGCGTTATATAGATGAGAAGCAATAACCTTATTTGTGCGGCTCTTTGACAGAGTGCATAGATTTAGCGTACGCCAAGATGTAGGCCCGAGCCGGGTCGCGGGCGCCTGTAAATAGCCAGCATTTATCAGGAGAACAGGAGCGCCAGGGCGGAAGGGACATACCATCTTAAGAAATTCCGGAACGAAGCCAATTTACAGGTGACATCAGGCATAACACGCAGACGACAAAAGGACTCGTCGTTCCCGCGAAAGCGGAACGAGTCTTGCGCCGCGCGGACCCGCGGCGCTTGGTCCCTGCTTCTGCCGGGACGGCGACGAAATGTTTGAGGCTAAACCCTAAAGCTCGACGGCCGGCAACTGCGCTTTGCCCAAGATCATGTCCGAGGCTTTTTCCGCGATCATGATGGTCGGCGCGTTGGTGTTGCCGCTCGGCACCAACGGCATGACCGAGGCGTCGACCACGCGCAGGCCGTCGAGGCCGTGCACGCGCAACTCGGGATCGACCACCGACTGGCCGTTGATGCCCATGCTGCAGGTGCCGACCGGGTGGTGGCACACCTCCGCCATCTTGCGGATATAGGCGTCGAGGCCGTCGTCCGAGGTCACGTCGGAGCCGGGGATGACTTCGGACGCGATCATGTCGGACAGCGGTTTGGTGTTGTAGACCTTGCGGAGCATCCGCATGCCGTCGCGCATCGCGTCGCGGTCGGCACGCTCTTTCAAGAAATTGAGCGTGACCTTCGGCGGGTCGGTGGGATTGGCGGAGCGCAGCGAGACATGGCCGCGGCTTTCTGGCCGCAGCAGGCACACCGAACCGCCGAGACCGACTTTCTCCGCGGGGCGGATGCCGGGGAACCAGACTCTGGTCGTGAAGCTCACCGGCGCGAAGAAGAGCTGCATGTTCGGCGTGTCGAGCTCGGGCCGGGTGCGGACGAACGCGTTGGCGGTGATGACCTGGTTGCCGAACGGGCCGCCGCGCGTGAACGCGTAGCGCACGCCTTGGACCACCAGCCGGTCGAAGCGGAGTTGCTGGACGAACGTGTCGGTGGTGTTCGCTTCGAACTGGATCGGCGCGATCGGGTGCTCGGACAGGTTCTTGCCGACGCCTTTCAATTCGTGGACCGGCTTGATGCCGTGCTCGGCGATTTCGTCGGGATCGCCGATGCCCGACAGCATCAACAGCTGCGGCGAATTGTAGGAGCCGCCCGACAGGATCACCTCGCGCCGCGCCCAGGCCTTGAAGATGTTGCCTTCGTGCGCGTACTCGACGCCGACGGCGCGGCCTTTCTCGACCAACACGCGGTGGCTCAGCGCGTTGATCATCACAAACAAATTGTTCCGCTTCATCGCCGGATAGAGATAGGCCCGCGCGGCGCTCGAGCGGCGGCCGTTGCCGACGGTGACGTCGAGCCGGTTGAAGCCCTCGGGGTCGTCGGCGAAGTCGTGGGTCAGCGGGATGCCGGAATTGACTGCCGCCTGCATCATCGGCTCATAGCTGTAGTGCGTGACGTCGACCGGCGTAACTTGCAGCGGGCCGCCCGCGCCATGCACCTTGCTTTCGCCGCGCCAATTGTTTTCGGAGCGCTTGAAGTAGGGCAGGACCTGGTCGTAGCTCCAGCCGTAATTGCCGAGCTGCCGCCAGGTATCGTAGTCGCGCGGGTTGCCGCGGATGTAGAGGAGGCCGTTGATGGTGGAGGAGCCGCCCAGCACCTTGCCGCGCGGCAGCGCCACCTTGCGGCCGTCGAGATAGGGTTCGGGCTCGGTCTTGTACATCCAGTTGTACAGCGGACCTTGCCAGATGGTGCGCCAGGTCAGCGGCATGTGAACGTAGGGATGCAAGTCCCGTCCGCCCGCCTCGAGTACCAGCACCTTCAAGCTCGGATCCGCGGTGATGCGATTGGCCAAGACGCAACCGGCCGAACCGGCGCCCACAATGATGTA
>JASHUX010000450.1 GCA_030039775.1 Alphaproteobacteria bacterium
CCGCGCCACCCAACGAGTTGCCATGGCCGTCGAGAAACTTCGTTGTCGAATGGCAAACAAGATCGGCGCCCCACTCGATCGGCCGGCACAGATAGGGTGTCGCCAGCGTGTTATCGACGATAAACGGTAGGCCGACTTCGTGCGCGATTTTCGCGACCGCTTCGAGATCGACCACCACGCCGCCCGGATTGGCTAGGCTTTCGACGAAGATCGCCTTGCATTTCGGCGTCAGCGCCTTGCGAAAATTTTCGGGCTCGGTCGGGTCGACAAAATGCACCGTCCAGCCGAGCCGCTTGAACGACAGGCCAAACTGCGTCAGCGAACCACCATAGAGATTGCGCGAGGCGACGAATTCGTCGCCGGGTTCGAGCAGTGTGAAGAACGTGAGGAACTGCGCGGCGTGGCCAGACGCCGCGGCGATGGCGGCGCGACCGCCTTCGAGATTGGCGAGCCTTTCCTCCAGCACCGATACGGTTGGATTGCCGATGCGGGAATAGAGATAACCAAAATTATGAAGATTGAAGAGCGATGCGGCATGCTGTGCGTCGTCGAACACGTAGGCGGTAGTTTGATAAATCGGCGTCGAACGAGCGCGCGTCGCCGGATCCGGCGCGGCGCCGGCATGGATTGCGCGCGTCTCGAAACCGTAAAAGAGATTGCCGCCGCTTGAGGCTCGCTTGCGGCCTGTAGCGCGCCGCGGCGCCTCGACGGGCCGGTTGGAGATGATGCCGCTATCGACGCCGCTCCACGATAGTTCGCCGCCGAGCCGGCCATATTCGATCTTCATGCAGCGGTCTTGCACGACTTCGATCCCCGCTTGTTCCGCCCGGCTTGCCGCGGCCTCGTTGCGGATGCCAAGTTGCATCCAGACGACCTTGGCCTTGACGGCGATCGCGTCCTCGACGATCGGCAGAACCTGCGCCGCGTTGCGGAAAATATCGACGACGTCCACCGGCTCCGGAATATCGCGTACCGAGGCGTAGACCTTTTCGCCGTTGAGCGTTTGTCCGGCGAGGCCGGGATTCACCGGAATGACGCGATAACCCTTGAGCTGAAGATACCGCATTACCAAATGGCTCGGCCGATTCCAGTTTGCGGACGCGCCTACCAGCGCGATAGTCCGCGCTTCACTCAGTATTTGGCGCAGCTTGGTGTCGGCGTAAGGGATCGGATCGGTCATCGGCTTTAGGTTGCCTGTTGCCTCGCAACGTCAACCTACTACTGATAACGCCTGACTGTGCTAAACGGTAGGCCAACGATAGAGAGGAACGACCGTGGCAAAGGTGGATTTCGCCAAGCTGCCGACATTCGATCAGTTGCCCGTGCGGGAAGGGGCGCCGCCAGATTCCGTTTGGGGCGTGTTCGGCGAGGGGGACGAGTTGGGCTGTCTCAATTTCCTGACGCCGGAGAACATCGTCGCCGCGGCCAAGCTCGTGAAGAAGGGCAAGGTCTTCCGGCTCGACGCCAAGGTCGGGTATGCCAAGCCGCCATTGTTCGGCCGCCCGCCTTTCGTCCACAACATCGTCAACCTCAGCCCGACGGCGCACGACGATCTGCTGAACGCCTATAACACCCAAGAAGGCAGCCAATGGGATGGGCTTGCCCATGTCGGTCATGTCGGACACCGCAAATTCTATGACGGCGTCACCGCCGAAGAGATCAGAAACAGGATGGGGCGCCTTAACATCAGTTCCTGGAAGGACAAGTTTGTCGGTCGCGGCGTATTGATTGACGCGGTCACGTACCGCGCGGCGCACGGCAGGCCGATCCAGCCGCTTACGCGCGATGTGGTGACACTCGACGATTTGAAGGGCGCGCTGGTGGCTCAAAAAGTTACATTGCAGCCCGGTTCGGTGCTCCTTGTACGCACGGGCTGGATGGAGGCGTATGAAGCATCGAGCGACGCCGATAAAAAGGCGATGGCGCCGATGGACAAGCTTAAATCGGTCGGTGTGGAACCGAGCCGCGACCTTGTCGAATGGCTGTGGAACAATCGCGTCGCCGCGCTCGGCACCGACACGCCGGCGGCGGAACCCTGGCCGTGGAATCTGACCGACGCCGGTGCGCTGCATCATCGCGCCATCCCGCTGTTGGGACTTTCGCTCGGAGAGCAGTTTGTGCTGAAGCCACTAGCCGAGGATTGCGCGGCCGACGGCTCTTACGAATTCCTGCTCGTTGCGGTGCCGATTAATCTCGACAACGGCATTGCCACGCCGGCCAACACGGTGGTGATCAAATAAATGCCGCGGCTTTCTGCTAACATCGGTATCCTGTTCCGCGAATACGATTTCCTCGACCGGTTCGCGGCGGCGGCGCGTGCCGGCTTTCAGGCGGCGGAATGTTGGGCGCCCTACGAATCCCCCGTTGCTGAGCTGCGCCGCCGCATCACCGATGCCGGCATTCCGCTGATCGGCATCAACACGGCGATGGGCGGTCGCGAAGGCGATATGGGTCTGGCCGGCGTGCCCGGCCGCGAAACGGATTTCGATGTGCTCATTGCCCAGGCGCTTGATTACGGCGCCGCGCTCGGTGTCCGCCACGTCCATGTCATGGCCGGCACCATAAACGGGTTCAGCGAAGCGGACGGCCTTGCGACGATGCGTCGTAATTTGGCGCGGGCCGTGAAAGCGGCGGAATCGGCGAACATGACGCTGGTGATCGAGCCCGTGAACCGCGTCGACCGGCCGACCT
>JASHUX010000451.1 GCA_030039775.1 Alphaproteobacteria bacterium
GCCGACCATCCCGGCGGTGTGCCAGTCGTCGTCGATGCGACAGTCCGCGCGCGGCACCAGGAACAGACGGTGGTCCTTGGCGTCGCCGCCGACGCAATCGCCGAGAATGATCCAGCCGGCGTGGTGCACGCCGCTGGCGAAGGACCAGCGGCCGGCGAGATGAAAGCCGCCGCTGGCCGGTTCAACCTTGTTGCCAGGCGGAATGATCGAGGCGCAGATCAGCCGGTCGGGATCGTGGTCCCAGACCTCGTGCTGCGCCTCGTCCTCGAACAGCGCAATGAACATCGGGTGCTCGCCATAGATGTTGGCGACCCACGCCTGCGAGCCGTCGCCCTGCCCCAGCTCGATCGAGGACTCGCACAGCACGTCCCAGCCAAGTTCCGATCCACCGAACCGGGCCGGCTGGCACAAGCGCAACAGTCCCGAATCGATCAGATCGGCAACCGTGTTGTCGGGCATGTGACGTTGCTGCTCGGCCTCCCGAGCCCGTTCGCGCAGCACCGGTACCAGCTTCCGGGCCCGCGCCAGCGTTTCGGTTCGATCGAGCGGCATCCGCGGTCAGCCGCGACGCGCGACCGGGGCGGCGATTTCGAGCAGCTTGCCCTGCGCCGCGCCGGTGAGGCGCGCGGCATAGGTGGCGCCCGCGGGAATGAACACCGAGACGCCGTCCTGCACGGTGCGGCGCTCTCCGCCGGCCTCGATCTCCCATTCGCCCGCGACGACGAAGACATAGCGGTTCTCGTGGCTCGGCAAGGACGGCGCCGGTGCCGCACCCGGATCGGCGACGATCTCGCGCACGGCGAACCGGCCGGCCGTCTCGTCGCCGGTCAGCAGCGTCGCGATCGCATTGCCGCCGCCGGACGCGATCCTGGTCTGATCGCGGTGAATGAATTTACCGACAGGCTTTGACGGCATCGTCAGCCCGTGAAGATGACGTGATAGTCGTTGCGGGCGACGTCGTGCGGATTGCGCCCGCTGCCGCGCGCAGCGCCCATGCCGACATAGAACCGCTCGTGCCCTGCCGGCGCGTTCCAGCTCAGCATCCGTCCGGGTTTCCCCGGCGACAGCGACTTGAAGGCGTGCGTCGCGTCGGCGGGCGCGTAGATCAGCGTGCCCGGCCCGCATTTGCGGACCTCGGTGCCGGCGGTGAATTCCCATTCGCCTTCGAGGACATAGAACACCTCGTCCTCGGTGGTCTGATGGTGAGCGCCGGCGCCGGTGCCGGACGCGACGAACTGCTCGTAGAGGCCAAGCTGGCCCCCGGTCTCCTCGCCGCGCAGCAGGATATAGATCGGGCCGAACGGCGTGCCGACTTCGGGACTGTCGGCGGCGCTCGAAAACTTGACCTTGGTCGGCATTTCCGACCAGTGCGCCCGCAGCGCGTCGAACTCGGCACCCGATTTGACGGGAACGATCCCGGCTTGCTCCGCCTTCATGCCGTCCTCCAGCGTTTACCCAAATCCTTTATCCGGCAAAACCTTGCCGCTCGCAATCCGGGCGAAGCATGCCATATTCTCCGGGATGAATCTTCGCCGCCGCGACCTTCTGATCGCTACGGGCGTGTTGCTTTGGCTGCCGCGTGCGGCGTCGGCGTTGCCGATCCTGCCCAGCCTGCCGCGCCGGCTCGATATGAAGAACGCGAACACCGGCGAGAGCTTCAACGGGCCCTACCGCGACAAGGATGGGCCGATTCCGTCGGCGGTGACGGACCTGGCGCATTTCCTGCGCGACCACCACGCCAACAAAGAGGGACCGGTTTGCGTCCCGACGCTCGACCTGCTCGCCGACGTGATGGACGCGGTCGGCGAGACCAAGGCGACGATCCTGTCCGCGTATCGCACCAAAGAGACCAACGACATGCTCCGCGCCCGCTATTTCGGCGTGGCGGAGAAGAGCCAGCACCTGCTGGGCAAGGCGCTCGACGTGACCTTCGACGGCAAGCTCGCCAAGGCGGAACAGGCGGCGCTCAAGATGAAGCGCGGCGGCGTCGGTTGGTACCCCAATTCGCATTTCATCCATGTCGACACCGGGCCGGTGCGGCGCTGGGAGATCGACTTCACCGGCGCGGATCACGAACTGCTCGGGCCGATGCGGCCGCATCACATCTATTCCTTTAAGGAAATACTTGCGCGCAGCCGCGCCGAAGCCTGGTACGAATATCTGGTGCGGCACCACTTGGCGAAGTGAGGTTCGGTCGTCAGTTGCCGGTATCGGTTATCAGTTGTCGGTTTTCAGTGAGAGACGAACGGACTACCCTCACCGATAACCGTGACCTGATAACTGAGAACTGCCATGGTCAAACTGGCCGACGACGAAAAAGCGATGCTGGACGGCAAGGGCGGCCCCGCCAAACAGAAGGCGATGGAGCTGCTGGTCAAGTATGCCGATGCGCTGAACTGCGAACGGTTCGTCGACACCAACAACATCGCCGGCGTGCCGGGCTCGTCGACCCTGTTCCTCAAGGATTACTACAAGGATTTCAACGGCGGCAATTACGAGGCGATCTTCTCGCTGTTCGATCTCGACAGCGATCAAGTCGTGCCGGTGCCAAAAGTCACGGCCTATTCCTGTCATCTCCAAGGCGGCGTCGATCCCAAGGAGTGGGATACGCTCGGCAAGAGCCGCGAGGTCTTCGAGCATCAGCAAGAGGACGAGGCTGCCGTCGCCGACCACGGCATTCAAGTCATGAAAACCTGCACGCCCTATCTCGCCGGCAACGTCCCGGTAAAGGGCGAGCATTGCGCTTGGATGGAAAGCTCGGCGGTGGTGTTCTGCAATTCGGTCATTGGCGGGCGCACCAACACCGAAGGGCGCGAGAGCACCAGCGCCGCGATGCTCACCGGCAAGATCCCCGATTGGGGCTTCCATCGCGACGATTACCGCCGCGGCACTCATGCGATCGAGGTCAAGGTGCCGATCGAAAGCATGCTCGATTGGGGGATGCTCGGCTATTTCACCGGCTACGCGGTCGAGGAGAACATCCCGGTCATCACCGGCGTCACTTATCAGCCCAACCTGATCCGCCATAAGCATTTCGGTGCAGCCGCCGCGTCGTCGGGTGGTGTCGAGCTCTATCACATGGTCGGCATTACGCCTGAAGCGCCGTCGCGCGAGGTCGCGTTCGGCGGCAACAAGCCGGTCGAGACCATCGCGTATGGACCGGCCGAACGCCGCAAAACCTACGAAATGCTCAATAGCGTGGGCACCGACGAGAATGTCGACTTCGTCATGCTCGGTTGCCCGCATGCCTCGATCGAGCAGATTTGGGAAGTCGCCAACCTGCTCGAAGGCAAGAAGATAAGTCCGAGCACCAAGCTGTGGCTGTTCACCTCGCGGTCGGTGAAGAGCATGGCGGACACCAACGGCTATACCAAGACCATCCGCGCGGCCGGCGGCACGGTGCTCACCGATACCTGTTCGGCGATCGGCCTCGCGGTGCCGAAGGGAACCAAGGTGGTCGCGCTCGACAGCGCCAAGCAAACGCATTACCTGCCGGCGATGATGGGTATCGAGGCGTGGTTCGGAACCACGAAGGATTGCATCGACGCCGCGCTGACCGGGCACTGGCATGGAGAACTGCGATGAGCGTCGAAGCCCCGCCCCGCAACGACGTCATCGTGTTGCACGGCCGCAAAGTGACGCCCGGCGTCGCTGAAGGCGAGGCGCTGGTGACGCATCAGACCATATCCGGCTGGGGCGGTATTAATTCGATGACCGGCACCGTGATCGAGACCCGGCACGAGCTCAAGGGCGTCAGCTTCAAGGACAAGATCCTGGTTTTTCCCGGCGCCAAAGGGTCGTCGGGTTGGTCCGGCGCGTTCCACACCACGCGGCTGAGCAAAACCGCACCCAAGGCGATGCTGTTCACGGTGATGACCACCAAGATCGCGCTAGGCGCCGTGGTGATGCGGATACCGACCATGACCGATTTCGACCGCGACCCGCTGGCGGTGATCGAAACCGGCGACTGGGTGAAGGTCGACGCCGACCGCGGCATCGTCGAGGTGACGAAAAAGGGGCGCGGCTGAGCCCCGTCTCGCAGCGCTACGAAGGCACCCGTGCCATCGCCGCGTGGCGGCCGCTATAGGCGCTCAGCTTCCTGTGCATTTCGGCGGCGGGTTCCAGATCGACGCGAGAGCGGACGAACCGGCGGCTAAACGAATATATTTTTTCACGCGACAATAGTCCGGCGTGGGGCGGGCGGCCGTAATCGTATCGCGGCAACGGCCGTGCGCTCTCCGTTTCGTAACGCACCTGACGCAGGCCGGAGCGCTCGGAACGGTAGAGGCGCAGCACCCCGCGCTTCCATGCCGCCTCCTCCGGCGTCAGGGCGATGATCGTCTCTTCGCCGTTCGGCTCGGCAAAGCGGTGCCACCGCGGCACGCCGCCGCCGAGATTGTACTCGGCGAATTCCGTGACGGGCCGTTGATCCGCGACTTGATGGGCAAGGAAATTGGCGACGTCGTGATCCTGATGGCCGCCCTTCCATGCCGGCACCCAAATCGTGTCGATGGCGTAGCCGTCGAGCACGCTCCGAATCCAGGCGACCGCCTCGTCGAGATGATCCTTCAAGCCGCGTGAGGGCCAGTCGGAAAACCCGACCGGCTCGATACCCAGCGCCGAAGCCGCGCCACGGGCCTCTTCGCGCCGAAGCGCCAGGCGTGCCTCAAGGTTCGATCGCTGCCACCACCAGAGATGCTCGCCAAGCGGCACGCCGCTGGTCAGGTATAGGCCGAAAATGCGATGCGCGCCCGGTGGCAAGCGGCGGATGAACGTCGCTGCGGCGACCGTCTCGTCGTCGGGATGCGGAATTAGAAACAGGATGCGGAACATGCCCCCCCTCCGTGCCTTTGCGGCTTCGGGTTCGGTGGCGGTCGTTGCAATCATGCCGGCACCAATGCGCGCTGCCGTGGCGCCGGCGTTTCTTTCGGCACGGCAGCGGTCACGGGCGTCAGCACCTTGACGATCCAGCCGGCAGTCTGCGCAATAAGGGCAATCTCGGCCTTTACCGTCGCGTCGCGTTCGATCGCGTCCCACACGGACAGCTTGGTCAGCCCATCCCGCAGGCCGCACAACGCCATCGAAACAATGAAAATCCCGCCCGGCGCAAGATGGGACGCGAACTTCCGCACCGTCGCGACCGGGTCGACGCAGTAGTAAAGCACTTCATTGAAGACGATGACGTCGAACCGCTCGTTTGGCATGAAATTCTCGGCGGTGGCGACGTAGAACTGCGCAGTGCCGGTGGCGGCCGCCTCGGCCGACGCGATCGCCGTGACCGAGGGGTCGATGCCGACATAGCGAGCCGTTGGCGGCATTTGCAGCACGCGGTGCAGGACGCCTTCGCCGCAACCGATGTCGAGCAGCGATCCCTGCGGCTTCAGCCTGGCGCGGTAGAGCGCGATCGCCTGGTAGTGGCATGCCTGATCGAGATCGTTGAGAAACCGCCACTTGCCGACGGCATACTCCGCGTTCCAATCGGCGGCGTCGCCGAAATAGCCGCGCCGCGCGCGCAAGGCATAGAGCAGCCGCGCCAGGCCGCTTTCGCGCAATAGTAAGGTCCCCAACGAAGTCCAAGCTTTGAAGGCACGCATCGCGGCTTTCTCCCCTTCGCGGCGAACTTGTTGGTTCTACTATCGATGTGCGAAGGGGCCTGTACAGCGAGCAGACGTTTACGAGAAACGCCATTTCGTGCCTAAATTTACCCTGCGTTGTTGGCGATTATCGCGGCAGGCGCCATTTCGGGCTTCGCGTTTGGCCCGCCTTATGCCTAATATGTAAGTGGTGCTGACACATTGCATTGTGGGGACGTGTCGGCCCGATTTGTAACATCGGCGGTCTATAAGAGTAACCTGGGACATGGAATTGCCCGCGAAACAGGGACTGTACGACCCTCGGAACGAGCACGACGCGTGCGGCGTCGGCTTCATCGCACATGTCAAAGGCGTGAAATCGCACGACATCATCCGTCAGGGCCTGCAGATTCTGGTTAATCTCGATCATCGCGGCGCGGTGGGCGCCGATCCGCTGGTCGGCGACGGCGCGGGTTGCTTGATCCAGATTCCGGATTTGCTGTTGCGCCACTGGGCGGAGGAGCGAAAGCTCGATCTGCCCCTGCCCGGCCAATACGCCGTCGCCATGTGCTTCCTGCCGCAGGACGAGCCGTCACGCGATTTCGCCATCGGCTATTTCGACAAGTTCCTGAAAAAGGAAGGCATGCGCATCCTCGGCTGGCGCGACGTACCGGTAACGGTCGACGGGCTCGGCAAGTATGTCCTCGAAACGATGCCGGTCATCCGCCAGGCCATTGTCGTTCCAATCGCGCCGTTCGCGGACCAACAGGCGTTCGAGCGCAAGATTCTGGTCGCGCGCAAGCAAACGTTGAATAGCCGCGACCACCAGGCGGTCGCCCAGCACCTGTCGGGCCTCGAGCAGTTTTATATGCCGTCGTTCTCGACACGCACGGTGGTCTATAAGGGCTTGCTGCTCGCCGCGAACGTCGAGAGCTTCTACGACGATCTACGCAATCCGCTGACCCAGTCGGCCCTGGCGCTGGTGCATCAGCGGTTTTCGACCAACACCTTCCCGTCTTGGCGTCTCGCGCATCCCTATCGCTTCCTCGCCCATAACGGCGAGATCAACACCGTCCGCGGCAACGTCAATTGGATGTATGCGCGGCGCGGTTCGCTTCGGTCAGACTTGCTCGGCACCGATCTTGACAAGATGTGGCCGCTGATCCCGCATGGCCAGTCCGACACCGCCTGCATCGACAACGCGCTGGAGCTGCTGGTCGCCGGCGGCTATTCGCTGATCCATTCGATGATGATGCTGATTCCGGAGGCGTGGGCCGGCAATCCGCTGATGGATCCGAAGCGCCGCGCCTTCTACGAATACTACGCCGCGCTGATGGAGCCGTGGGACGGTCCGGCGGCGATCGCCTTCACCGACGGCCGCCAGATCGGCGCGACGCTCGACCGCAACGGCCTGCGGCCCGCGCGCTACCTCCTCACCGACGACGACATCGTGGTGATGGCCTCCGAAACCGGCGTGTTGCCGATCCCGGAAAGCCGCATCAAGCGCAAGTGGCGTCTGCAACCGGGCAAAATGCTGCTGATCGATCTCGAGCAAGGCCGCATCGTCGAGGACGACGAGATCAAGCGCAGCCTCGCGGTCGAGCATCCCTACGAGGAGTGGCTCAAGCAGACCCAGATCAAGCTTCACGATCTGCCGGAAAATCCCGAGGTTGCTTCGTATAGTTTGCGCAACGATCCGACCGCTTTGCTCAATGAGCAGCAGGCCTTCGGCTACACCCAGGAGGACATGCAGTTCTTCCTCGAGCCGATGGCGCGCGAAGGCGACGACCCGGTCGGCTCCATGGGCACCGACACGCCGCTGGCGGTGCTCTCCGACAAGCCGAAGCTGCTCTACAACTACTTCAAGCAGAACTTCGCCCAGGTGACCAACCCACCGATCGATCCGATCCGCGAGGAGTTGGTGATGTCGCTGGTGTCGATGATCGGGCCGCGGCCGAATCTGTTCGGCCATGTCGCCGGCATGCATCATCGGCTCGAAGTGTCGCAGCCGATCTTGAGTAATGTCGATCTGCAGAAAATCCGATCGATCCACGATGTCGCCGGCCACGCGTTCCGAACGTGCACGCTCAATGCCACCTGGCCGGCCGAGGAACAGGAGGGCGGACTCGAGGGCGCGCTCGACCGGCTGTGCCGCGAAGCCGCGACTGCGGTGCGGGGCGAATACAACATCCTCGTCATCTCCGATCGCAAAGTGTCGCCGACGCGAATTCCCATCCCCGCGCTGCTCGCCACCGCGGCCGTGCATCATCATCTGATCCGGGAAGGGTTGCGGACCTCGACCGGGCTCGTGGTCGAGACCGGCGAGGCGCGTGAAGTGCATCATTTCTGCGTGCTGGCGGGCTACGGCGCCGAGGCGATCAACCCCTACCTCGCGTTCGAAACGCTCGAGGACATCCTGATCCGCAATAAGCTGCCGCTGAAATCGGAGCAGCTTTACAAGAATTATCTGAAGGCGTGCGGCAAGGGCATCCTCAAGGTGATGTCCAAGATGGGCATCTCGACCTATCAGTCCTATTGCGGCGCGCAGATTTTCGACGCGGTGGGGCTGCAGTCCGGCTTCGTCGAGCGCTATTTCACCGGCACCGCGACCACGGTCGAGGGCGCAGGCTTGCACGAGATCGCGCGCGAGGCGGTGCAGCGCCATCACCATGCGTTCGGCGACAACCCACTTTATCGCGAGATGCTCGACGCCGGCGGCGACTACGCTTTCCGCATCCGCGGCGAGGATCATGCCTGGACGCCGGACTCGGTGGCGCGTCTCCAGCACGCCGTGCGTGGCAACCTGCCCGACGAGTACCGCGCTTACGCGCAAAGCATCAACGATCAGTCCGAGCGCTTGCTGACCCTGCGCGGGCTGATGAGCTTCAAGTTCGCCGACACGCCGGTGCCGATCGACGAGGTCGAGCCGGCGAGCGAAATCGTCAAGCGCTTCGCCACCGGCGCCATGAGCTTCGGCTCGATCAGCCGCGAGGCACACACGACGCTCGCCATCGCGATGAACCGGATCGGCGGCAAGTCCAACACCGGCGAGGGCGGCGAAGAAGCGGACCGCTTCAAGCCCAAGCCCAACGGCGATTCGATGCGCTCCGCGATCAAGCAAGTTGCGTCGGGCCGGTTCGGGGTCACCGCCGAATATCTGGTCAACGCCGACGTGCTGCAGATCAAGATGGCGCAGGGCGCCAAGCCGGGCGAAGGCGGCCAGCTTCCGGGCCATAAGGTCGACAAGAACATCGCGCGCGTGCGCCATTCGACGCCCGGCGTCGGCCTGATTTCGCCGCCGCCGCATCATGACATCTACTCGATCGAGGATTTGGCGCAGCTCATCTACGACCTGAAATGCGCCAATCCCGCGGCGCAGGTGTCGGTTAAACTCGTCTCCGAGGTCGGGGTCGGCACGGTTGCGGCCGGCGTCTCGAAGGCGCGCGCCGATCACGTCACCATTGCCGGCTATGAAGGCGGCACCGGCGCCAGTCCCCTTACCTCCCTCACCCACGCCGGGTCGCCGTGGGAGATCGGCCTCAGCGAGACCCAGCAGACGCTGGTGCTGAACGCGCTCCGCGGCCGCATCGCGGTGCAGGTCGACGGCGGCTTGCGTACCGGCCGCGACGTCGCGATCGGCGCGCTGATCGGCGCCGACGAGTTCGGCTTCTCGACCGCGCCGCTGATCGCGGCCGGCTGCATCATGATGCGCAAGTGCCACCTCAACACCTGCCCGGTCGGCGTCGCGACCCAGGACCCGGTGCTGCGCGCGAAATTCACCGGCCAGCCGGAGCACGTCATCAACTTCTTCTTCTTCGTCGCCGAGGAAGTGCGGGAGCTGATGGCGAAGCTCGGCTTTCGCAAGTTCGAGGACATGGTCGGGCGCGTCGACAAGGTCGACATGCGGCGCGCGATCGAGCATTGGAAGGCGAAGGGCATCGATCTTTCGCGCATCCTCTATCAGCCGCAACCGAAGCCCGGCGTCGCCGTCCGTCACACCGAGCATCAGGAACATCACCTCGAGCGCGCGCTAGACCAGAAGTTCATCGCGCTTGCCGCGCCGGCGCTAGAACGCGGCCAGGCGGTGGTGATCGAGAACACGATCCGCAACGTCAACCGCACCGTCGGCGCGATGATGTCGGGCGAAGTGGCGAAACGCTACGGTCATGCCGGCCTCGCCGACAACACCATCCGCATCAGCCTCACCGGCACCGCGGGCGGCAGCTTCGGCGCGTTCCTGGCGCGCGGCGTGACGCTCGAGCTCTACGGCGACGCCAACGACTATGTCGGCAAGGGTTTGAGCGGCGGCCGCGTCATCGTGCGCCAGCCGCAGGACGCGGCGCGCGATCCGCAAGACAATATCGTCATCGGCAACACGGTGCTGTACGGGGCGATCGCGGGCGAAGCTTATTTCCAGGGCGTCGCCGGCGAGCGTTTCGCCGTGCGCAATTCGGGCGCGGTCGCCGTGGTCGAAGGCACCGGCGATCACGGCTGCGAATACATGACCGGCGGCGTCGTGGTGGTGCTGGGCAATACCGGGCGGAATTTCGCCGCCGGAATGTCGGGCGGGATCGCCTATGTCTACGACCCGGAACGCCGCTTCGACCTCATGGCCAACAAGGCCATGGCCGATCTCGAATGGGTCAAGCCGACCGAGAGCGACACCGGCCATGCCGAGGACCACGAGCGTCCGCGCCAGCGTGCCGCGAGCGTCGACGACAGCGGCATGGGCGATCCGTTACGCTTCGACATCGAACGCCTGAAGATCCTGGTCGAGCGGCACCATCTTTATACCGGCAGCGCCCGCGCCCGCGACTTGCTCGACAATTGGGACACGGCGGTGACCAAGTTCGTCAAGGTCGTGCCGAAGGATTATCGACGCGCCCTGCTGGACATGAAGACGGAGCGTGACGCCGCCAAGGCCACCGCGGCCGAATGAGCTTGCCCATGGGGGATCGTGCACATGGGTAAGCCGACCGGCTTCCTCGAATTCGAGCGGCATGACCGGGGCTACGAAAAAGCCGGCGAGCGAGTCCAGCACTGGCGCGAGTTCGTCGCGCCGCTGCCCGCACCGGAGCTCAACAAGCAAGCGGGGCGCTGCATGGATTGCGGCATCCCGTTCTGTCACCAGGGCTGCCCGGTCAACAATCTGATTCCCGACTGGAACAATCTGGTTTATCGCGAGCAATGGCAGGCGGCGTCGACCGCGCTGCACTCGACCAACAATTTCCCCGAATTCACCGGACGCATCTGCCCCGCGCCGTGCGAGGCGTCGTGCACGCTCAACATCGACGACAACCCCGTCACCATCAAAACCATCGAATGCGCCATTGTCGATCGCGCCTGGGCGGAGGGCTGGCTCAAGCCGCTGGTGCCCGCGCATCGCACCGGCAAGCGCGTCGCGGTAGTCGGCTCCGGCCCCGCCGGCATGGCCTGCGCCCAGCAACTCGCGCGCGTCGGTCACTCGGTTACGCTGTTCGAGAAGGCCGACCGCATCGGCGGGCTGCTGCGCTACGGCATTCCCGACTTCAAGATGGAAAAGCAATTGATCGACCGCCGCATGGCGCAGATGGCCGCGGAAGGCGTCGAATTCCGCGCTCGAGTCCATGTCGGCGTCGATGTCACAGTGGCCGAGCTGCTCGGCCAGTATGACGCGCTGGCGATGACCGGCGGCGCCGAATGGGCGCGCAATCTCGAAATCCCCGGCCGCGAGCTCGACGGTATCCACTACGCCATGGATTTCCTGCCGCAGCAGAACAAGCGCAACGCCGGCGACAAGGAACATGTCGCGGCGCCCGGCGGCACCATCACCGCCGCGGGCAAGCATGTCGTGGTCATCGGCGGCGGCGATACCGGCTCCGACTGTATCGGCACCTCGACGCGCCAGAAGGCGGTGTCGATCGTGCAGCTCGAAATCCTGCCGCTTCCCCCGGAGCATGAGGACAAGGGCCTGACCTGGCCCGATTGGCCCTTGAAGCTGCGAACCTCGTCGTCGCAAGAAGAAGAGGGCGTCGCGCGCGACTGGTCGGTGGTGACCAAGCGCGCCGTCGGCGAGAACGGCAAAATCACGGCGATCGAATGCGTGCGTGTCGAGTGGGCGCGCGACGCCAACGGCCGCATGCAGATGACGGAGATCCCCGACACCACGTTTCAGCTCAAGGCCGATCTCGTTCTACTGGCGATGGGTTTCCTCGGCCCGGTCCGTCCCGGCATGGTCGAGCAATCGGGCGCAGCGCTCGATCCGCGCGGCAACGTCAAGGCGGATACGCGCAACTACCGCACCTCGGTCGACAAGATTTTCGCCGCCGGCGACATGCGGCGCGGCCAATCGCTCGTCGTGTGGGCGATCCGCGAAGGCCGCCAATGCGCCCGTGCCATCGACGAATACCTGATGGGGCATTCCACCCTGCCCCGGTGAACACCGCCTCGGCCGTTCGCCAGTCGCTGTAGCAATGGGGCTTTTCGGAACTTCGACACGCCCATCAGCACGCGGCGGAATAGCTAGCCCTTCCGGCGCGCAAGATGGAGGTGCGCCTCGAAACGCAGCTCCGTCCGGCCGCCGTGCCTCTCGATCGCCTCGGCAATCGCCGCCAATAAATTCTCCCGCATCGGCTCCGGCAAACGTCGGTGGTCGGTGCGCGTGCGCAGGAAATCGGTGAAGCTCTTGGCGGTGTGCGGCTGACTCCAGGCATAGCTCTGGTGCATCGCCGGTGCAAAATATCCCGAGCGTGCGATGAACAACGGCAGCGCGCCGCTCGGCGTGTACCAAGCCTCGGGTGGCGGACCCGGCGACGTACCCAGGATCGCGCGATAAATGTCCGTCAGTTCCGTATCCAATGGCGGCGCGCTACCGAGCGGTACGTTGCCGAACACGGCAAGGGTCCCGCCTGGAGCCAATAGAGTCGCCGCCTTGGCGTAGGCTACGTCAGGCGCGATCCAATGCCATGCCTGCGCCGACGCGATGAGCTTGAACGATCCCGGCGGCAGCGAGGTCTGTTCGAACGTGCTGTGGACGAAGGCGACATTGTCGAAACCGGCGAGATGCTGCCGTGCCAACGTGAGTAGGTCGGCGCCGGGATCGAGCGCGGTGACGGCAAGGCCGTCGATGTCTGGCCCGAGGCACTCGTGCCGCTCGCGCGCCACGAAGCGGCACTCGATCGC
>JASHUX010000452.1 GCA_030039775.1 Alphaproteobacteria bacterium
AGATCGAGCCGAGCGGGCCGTAATCGATGAAGAACTGATCGCCCGCGCGCGCCGGTACGACGCGGGTGAAAGAACCGGCAAGCACCACTTGGCCCTGCTCCAGTGCGACCTCGAACGACGCCAGCTTGTTGGCGAGCCAGGCGATGCCGTTTGCGGGATGGTTCAACACCGCTGCGGCGACGCCGGATTCCTCGATCGCGCCGTTGCGATAGCACAAGCACGCGGCCCAGCGCATATCGATCGCGTCGGGTTTTACCGGCCGCCCGCCCATCACCAGCGCCGCGTTGGCCGCATTGTCGGCGATATTGTCGAGGACGGTGCGCGTTTTGTTGGTCTCGGGATCGACATTTATGGTGCGGAGATCGACGATCTCGACCGTCGGCGTGACGTAGTCCGTCGCCGCGAGCGCATCGAAAATCGTGCAGTTCGGACCTTTGAGGCGCCGCCCCATGATAAACGCGAGCTCACATTCCAGCCGCGGTTCGATGAACCGGTTCGACGGAATGTCGCCGCCGTCGGGAAAGAACATATCGTCGAGCAGCGCGCCGTAATCCGGCTCCTTGACGTTCGAAATGTTCTGCATCGCTTTCGAGGTCAGACCGATTTTGTGGCCCAAAATCTTGCGGCCCGACGCTACTTTAAGCGCGACCCAAGCGCGCTGGACTGCATACGCATCCTCCATCGTCAGGCCGGGATATTGCGCGGACGGCGGGCGGATGCGCTGGCGGTTCTTTTCCGCGACATCGAGACGTTGCGCGATGTCGTTGATGGTTCGCTGGTCGAGCATGGCGTCCTCCCGAAGGATTGCTCGCAACACCAATTGTTATTGACCCCTACTATACGGGCATGTTCTGCTTTCACAAACAATTCGATGGGAGGGCCGGATGAGCGTGCTCGATGGACCGCGAACCGAATTGCGCCATGTGATCCATGGCGGCAGCACCTATTGGGCGACTTATGAAAACGGCGAATTGCAGCTCAATGATGGGCGATTGATCCCTGAGCGCGAGGTTACGTATCTGCCGCCCTGCGTTCCGACCAAGATCATCTGCATCCATATAAATTACATGTCGCGGCTCTATGAATTCACCGGCGCCAACAAGCCGCCGGCGACACCGACTTATTTCCAGAAGCCAGTCACCGCGATCAACGCGCATAACGGCGAACTGGTGCGGCCCGAGGGCTATCAGTACCTGAACTACGAGGGCGAGGTCGCGGCAATCATCGGCAGGGTGACGCGCAATATCACGTGCGACGAGGTGTGGGATCATCTCGCCGGCTTCGCGCCCGGCAATGACGTCGGGCTGCAAGATATGCGCGACACCGACGCCGGTTCGATGCTGCGTGTCAAAGGGCCGGATGGATTTTGTCCTGTGGGGCCGGGCATCGTCTCCGGAATCGACATCCGCAAGCAGACGCTGCGCACCCATCGCAACGGCAAGCTGGCCCAAGAAGGCGCCGTCGCGGACATGCTGTTTCCGATCGACTACATCATCGCTGATCTGGCGCGACACATCACGTTGGTGCCCGGCGACGTGGTGATGACCGGCACGCCAGCGAATTCGCGGCCGATGGCAGTGGGCGACCTGATCGAGGTCGAGGTCACGGGTCTCGGCCGTTTGTCGAACCGGGTGGTCGCCGCGCCGGCGCCGCGGGCGGACGTCGGACATCAACCGACCGACACCGACGCCGTGCGCCGCGTCGCGCTCGGCAATGACGAGCGCCTGCCGGCGTTTTTGAAGAAATAGTCATGGCGAAACGGCGCAGCATTCACATTGCCGGCTTCAAGCACGGCAATCCGATTCCCGCCGCGACGCGGCTCGGACCGCTCGTTGTGTCGAGCGTCATCGTCGGACGCGATCCCGCGACCGGCACGCTGCCCGACAGCATCAAGGAGCAGTGCGTCCATATCTTCACCCACGTCCGCGCGATGCTGGCGGAAGCCGGCGCCAAGCCCGAAGACGTGGTGAAGATGGATTTCTGGGTGCCCGATGCGGCCACCGGCCGCGCTGTCGTGAACCAGGAATGGCAGAAAATGTTTCCCGATTTCGCTTCCTGTCCGTCGCGGCACACGCACACGACGGGGAGCGGCAAGAATATCCAAGCGACATTCATGGCGTATATCGATCGCGATTAAAGGACGATCGGGCGCCGTTCCAGGGAGGGTAACGCATGCCGGCACGCACGGGCGCCGAGTTCCTTCGCGGCCTTAAGGCTCCGCGCGAGGTGTGGGTCGAAGGCGAGCGAGTCAGCGACGTAACAACGCATCCCGCCTTCAGCGGCGCCGCGCACGCGCTCGCGGAGGTATTCGATCTGCAGCACCAAGCCGCCGACGTATGCCTGATGCCTGATCCCGAGACCGGTGAGCCAATCAATGTCAGCCACATGCTGCCGCACTCAAAGGCCGACCTTAAAAAACGGCACAAGGGTCTCGAACGCATCAGCGAATATTCGATGGGCCTGATGGGTCGCACCCCCGACTATATGAACGTCACCTATGCCGGTTTCGCGGCGCGCGCCGACGAGTGGAGCACACACAGCAACGAGGAAGGCGGCGAAAACCTGGTCAAGTACCAGAAATTTCTGCGTCGCCACGACATCAGCCTCACGCACACGATCGTTCATCCGACCATCAACCGCGCCAACGGCGACGTGCCCAAGATCGGCAACACGACGGCGCTCCATAAGGTCGAGAATACGTCGCACGGTATTTTGGTGCGCGGGTCGCGCGTGCTGGCGACCTTGGCGCCGTTCGCCGACGAAATCGCCGTCTATCCCAATCCCATTCCGCTGCAGCCCGGCACGGAATCGCATGCGATCTGCTTCAACATTCCGATGAATACGCCGGGCCTAAAATTTCTATGCCGCGACAGTTTCTCGCGCCAGGGCAACAAATTCGATTTTCCGCTGTCGAGCCGCTTCGACGAGCAAGACGCGTTCGTCATCTTCGACGATGTCGAAGTGCCGCGCGACCGCATTTTCATCGACGGCAATCTCACGGTCTACAACTCGGTCATGCAGCGGAGCTGGTGGCCGAACATCATGCAGCAAACCATGATACGCGCGCAAACCAAGCTGGAGTTCGCCTGGGGCTTGGTCACACGCATGGCCGAGACGATCAATTCCAGCGCCGCGCATGTCCAGATGATGATGGGCGAAATATGGTGCTTCGCTGAATTCGCGCGCGCCGGGATTCATTCCGCCGAACAAGGCGCGTTCGAGTACGGCAATGGTGCCTGGTTTCCGGACGAGCGGCCGCTCGCGGCGCTGCGCGCGATGCTCCCGGTGTGGTTTCCGCGCGTCAACGAGATCATCCGGCTGATCAGCGCACACAATCCGTTCACGGCGCCCAGCGCCGCGCAATTCGCCGACCCGAAACTCCGGCCGTTGATTGACGATTATCTCTACGGCGCGGGTGACGTCTCCGCGGAACAGCGCGCGCGACTTTTCCGCCTCGCTTGGGATTTCGCCGGCAGCGCACTCGCTAGCCGCAATGAGCAATACGAACGGTTCTATCTCGGCTCGTCGGGCCGCAGCCTACAGGCGACACAGATGTTCGCGCCGCGCGATCGCGCCTATCGCTTGGTCGATCGCTTCCTGCGCGAAGAGTTCTAATCGCGGTCGTCAAATATCGGCGTAGACGGATCGCTCTGCCTTCGCTCCGGGATGGGTGACGGCGCCCTTCTCGGCGTCACCGACATTGCGCGCATAACGCCATAGCACGCCCGAGCCATAATCGGTCTCGCGCGGCTTCCATGCCGCCTTACGCTTCGCCAGTTCGTCGTCGCTGAGCTCGACGGACAGGGTCCCTTCGTCCGCGTCCATCGTGATGATGTCGCCGTCGCGCAAAAGGCCGATCGGTCCGCCAACCGCCGCTTCGGGCCCGACATGGCCGATGCAGAAGCCTCGCGTACCGCCGGAGAACCGCCCATCGGTGATCAACGCAACCTTGTCGCCTGCGCCCTGGCCATAGAGCGCGGCCGTCGTGGACAGCATCTCGCGCATGCCGGGCCCGCCCCGCGGGCCTTCGTAGCGGATGACCAACACCTCACCGTCCTTGTATTGCCGGTTTTCGACCGCGGTAAAGCAATCTTCCTCGCGATCGAAGCACCGTGCCGGTCCGCGGAAGCGCCGCGCAATGCCGTGCATACCGGCGACTTTGCAGATCGAGCCTTGCGGCGCGAGGTTGCCTTTGAGCACCACCAACCCGCCGTTCGGCGCCAGCGGCGCCGACGTCGTATGCACCACATCCTGATTTTTCGGAACGACCGCGTCGCGGAGGTTCTCCGCAATGGTCTTTCCGGTAACAGTCAAACAGTCGCCGTGTAGGTAACCACCATCCAACAGCGCCTTCATCAGCACCGGCACGCCGCCCACATCGTGCAAATCCTTCATCACATATTTTCCGCCCGGCTTGAAATCGCCGATATAAGGCGTGGCGGCGAAAATCTTGCCGACCTCGTGAATATCGAAATCGATGCCGGCCTCGTTGGCGATCGCCGGGAGATGAAGGGCGCCATTGGTCGAGCCTCCCGACGCCGCGACCACCATGGCCGCGTTCTCCAACGCTCTTCGAGTGACGATGTCGCGGGGACGAATCCGGCGACGAAGCAGATTCATCACCGCCTTTCCCGACGCCTCCGCCCAGGCGTCGCGGGAATCGAACGGCGCCGGTGTGCCGGCCGAGCCGGGCAGCGCCAAACCAATCGCCTCGGAAACGCAGGCCATGGTGTTGGCCGTGAACTGCCCCGCGCACGACCCGGCGGACGGACAGGCGGCGCATTCGAGTTCATGCAATTCTTCGTCGGTCATCTTGCCGACGTTATGCATGCCGACGCCTTCGAACACATCGACAATGGTGACGTCACGGCCCTGAAACCGGCCCGGCAGAATCGAACCGCCATACATGAAAACGGACGGCACGTTGAGGCGCAGCATGGCCATCATCAAACCCGGCAGCGACTTGTCGCAGCCTGCCAATCCAACCAACGCGTCGTAGCTATGACCGCGCATAGTCAGTTCCACGGAATCGGCGATCACTTCGCGTGAGACCAGCGACGATTTCATGCCCTCATGGCCCATCGCGATGCCGTCGGTGACGGTAATGGTCGTGAATTCTCGCGGGGTGCCGCCGGCTTCGGCAACACCGCGCTTCGCCCACTGCGCTTGGCGCGACAGCGAAATATTGCACGGCGCCGCCTCGTTCCAGGTGCTGCACACGCCGACGATCGGTTGCGCGAGCTGTTCCTCACTGACGCCCATCGCGTAGTAAAAGGCGCGATGCGGCGCGCGTTCCGGACCTTCCGTCGTGTGACGGCTCGGCAATTTCGATTTGTCGAACGGGGCGTTGCGTCCGGCCTCCGGCATCTGAAATCTCCTGCGGAATCTTGGCATCAGAAAGTGGGGGCGCGGATTATAGCGCGCGTAATCGCGGTTGAAACCACACTGCCGCCGTTTTATGTTCGTTCCGGGGATGGGGTCCCCCGAAACCGCCTGACATTCAGGGCTGATGACTCCTACCGCGTGC
>JASHUX010000453.1 GCA_030039775.1 Alphaproteobacteria bacterium
CATGGTGTGGGTCTATCTCGGACGCCGCGCGACGACGCCGAAATTCTTCGATTTCGAATTTCACGCACCGCCGGCCGACGCGCTGGTCCGGTGTGGCATTGTCCATGGCAATTGGCTGCAAGGCCTCGAGGGGCAGCTCGATTCAGCGCATATCGGCATGCTGCATCGCAGTTCGACGGCAAATGTCGGCCAGGCAACCAATCGGCTCAACCGTTTCGCCATCGGCAATACCGCGCCGCGATTCGAGATCGTCGGGAAGCCTTATGGCTTCCGCGAGGCGGCACTGCGCGATCTTGGCGACGGCTCGGTCTATGCCCGTATCCGCGAGGTCGTGTTCCCTTACTATTCGTTCATCCCCGGCGACCACGGCGAGCCGCGCCTTGTCGTCGTCGTGGTGCCACTCGACGATCAATGGAGCGCGCACTGGTATTATTACATGAACCCGTTCGGCCCTGTGCCCGAGTGGTATCGGAAATGGGCGGCGATCGGCACGGCGCCTAACGATGATAATTACAGCGAAGACATGGGTGGCGTCGGCAACATGTGGAACCAAAGCCGCAAGGCGATGAAGGACGGGCATTGGAGCGGCGTCCTCGGCAATTTTACCTATGAGGACTTCATCGTTGAGGAATCGATGGGACCGATCGTCGACCGCAGCACAGAATATCTTGGCTCGAGCGACGCGGTGATCGGCCGCGCGCGCCGCATGCTGCTGACGGCGCTCGACGAGCACGCTCAGGGCAAGCTACCATTCGGACTCGATCAGAATCTCGATTACGGCCGTATCCGCGCTCTTTCCATCCGTGTGCCAAAATCGACGAACTGGCTCGACATCGATCCGTTGCTTCCACCGGCCGACGCTCGCGAAAGCGCGTAGGAGGCTCTGCCCGTCGTGGAGGCAATGGTCCTCACCGCGGCGCATCGCCCGCTCGAGCGACAGAAGCGTCCCGAGCCGCTGCACCCGGGACCGGGTCAATTAGTAATTCGCGTCCATGCTTGCGGCGTCTGCCGCACCGATCTGCATATCGTCGATGGCGAGCTGACTCAGCCGAAACTTCCGCTGGTGCCGGGTCACGAAATTGTCGGCACGGTGACGGCGATCGGCGAAGGCGTCACCGGTCTGGCGATCGGCAATCGGGTCGGCGTGCCCTGGTTAGGCTGGAGTTGCGGTGAATGTGCCTATTGCCGCAGCGGCCGGGAAAACCTCTGCGCCCGCGCGCGCTTTACCGGCTACGACATCGACGGCGGCTATGCCGATTATACCGTGGCCGACGCGCGCTATTGTTTCCCGATCCCGAGAAAATTCAGCGACGTCGAAGCGGCGCCGCTGATGTGCGCGGGCCTGATCGGTTATCGTGCCTTGCGGCTAGCCGGCGCGGCGGAACGTGTCGGACTCTATGGTTTCGGCGCGGCCGCGCACATCGTGGCGCAAGTCGCAAGTTATCGGAGCCAACGCGCGTATGCGTTCACCAAACCGGGCGATAAAGCGGGGCAGGACTTCGCACGCAGCCTCGGCGCCGTTTGGGCCGGCGGATCGAACGACATGCCGCCCGAGCCGCTCGACGCCGCGTTGATTTTCGCGCCGGTCGGCGCGCTGGTGCCAGCCGCGTTGGCGGCGACCGTGAAAGGCGGCTCGGTCGTCTGCGCCGGCATCCATATGAGCGACATCCCGACATTTCCCTACAGGCTGCTGTGGGAGGAGCGGATCCTGCGATCGGTCGCGAATTTGACGCGGCAGGATGGCGAGGAATTTCTTGCGCTTGCCGCTAAAGCGCCGCTTCACATCGCAACAGTGCCGTTTCCCTTGGCAGAGGCGAACGAAGCGTTGACACGATTGCGCGACGGCAACATTGAAGGCGCTGCCGTGCTCGTTCCCAACGCATGACCGCTCCGGCGCAAACCGTCACGGCGATGAGCGCCGTCGACCTGGCAGCGGCGATCAGGAGCAGAGCGGTATCGTGCGTCGAAGTGATGGACGCGCATCTCGACCGCATCGATGGCGTCAACCCGACGGTCAATGCCATTGTCACGCTGTGCGACCGCGATACGTTGTTGGCCGAGGCGCAGGCGCGCGACGAACAACTTGCACGCGGCGAACCGATTGGCCCCTTACACGGCTTTCCGCATGCCGTGAAAGACCTTGAGGGGACAGCCGGGATCCGCACCACCTTCGGCTCGCCGCTATTTCGCGATTTCGTGCCCAACCAAGATTCGCTTCAGGTGCGGCGTCTGAGACGCGCCGGCGCCATTATCATCGGCAAGTCAAACACGCCGGAATTCGGTCTCGGCTCGCATACCTTCAACGAAGTGTTCGGCCCGACCCGCAATGCCTACGACCAATCCCGCAGCGCGGGCGGATCGAGTGGTGGCGCCGCGGTCGCGTTGGCGACGCGGATGGTGCCGCTCGCGGATGGCAGTGACTACGCCGGATCGCTACGCAATCCCGCCGCGTGGAATAATCTCTACGCGCTGCGCCCGTCGCCCGGCTTGGTTCCGACAGGGCGCCTCGAACTGTTTGTGCCGTCGCCAAGCGTGCTCGGACCGATGGCCCGTAACGTTCTGGACCTTGCCCTGCTGCTCTCGGTGCAAGCCGGGCCGGACGCGGGCGAGCCGTTGTCGCGGCCCGTCGAGCCGGCACGTTTCCGGGGGGCCTTATCGACCGATGTGGCTGGATGGCGCATCGCCTGGAGCGGGGATTTCGGCGGGTATCTGCCCTTCGAGCCGGGCGTGCTCGACCTGTGCGAAGCGGCGCTGGCTGTATTGACGGACCTAGGCTGCGCCGTCGAACCGGCAACGCCGACATATCCGCTCGACCGGTTATGGCGCGATTGGCTAGTACTTCGGTCTTGGCATACTTCAACCGGCCAAGCGCCCTATTACCGCGATCCGTCGAAGCGGTCGCGGATCAAACCGGAACTGATTTGGGAAACGGAGCGCGGATTGAAATTGTCGGCAAATGACGTTGCCGAAGCATCTCTAGGACGCAGCGCATGGCACCGCGAATTCAATCGCCTGTTCGAGCGTTTCGATTTTCTTTTGGTCCCCTCGACGCAACTGTTCCCGTTTCCGGTCGAATGGCGGTGGCCCAAAGAAATCGCCGGACGCGCGATGGACACGTATCACCGATGGATGGAAACCTGCATCATCGTCACGATGAGCGGCTGTCCGGCCCTCAACGTACCGGTGGGTTTCGACGAGCGCGGCCTGCCCATGGGGATGCAGATCGTGGCGCCGATCGGGCAAGAGCTTCGGCTATTGCAGTTGGCGCACGCCTACGACCAGGCCACCGGATGGGGAAATAGACGGTGGCCGCCTCTTTAACGCCGCTTCCACTTTTTCCCGCGATCTCAAACAACCATCCGCCGGCTGCGACGTTCCGACCGCCGTGGAACGGAAACCTCCCGCCACAGAGTTGCCACAATGCAGCCGTGCTTAAATCACAAAAGCGCGAGAATTTTGGCGGTGGCGCAACCCCAGGCGCTTCTAGGGGAGGTTCGTCTATGGCACGGATTGCAAAAGAAAACGCGCATATCGAGGCCCGCCAAACACCCCCTGGCGGTGTGCTCCAGCGCCGAAAAGTCCAAGCGAACGGCCATAATAACGGCGCGGACTCGTCTGGCGAACTACAACTAATTCTTGATGCGCTGCAGTCGGCGCGCGTTGGTGATTTTTCGGTGCGTTTGCCCCGCGACCTGTCGGGCATTGCCGGCAAGATCGCGGATGCCTTCAATGAAATCGTCGCCGGCAACGAGCGCATGGCATTGCAGCTCGAAGAGATCGGCAACATCGTCGGCCGCGAAGGTCGCACGAAGCGCCGCGTCCGCCTGGGCCTTTCTCACGGCGCCTGGGTCGACATGGAGGCCTCGATTAACACGTTGATCGACGATCTATTGTGGCCCACCGACGCGGTAACACGCGCGATCGGCGCGGTCGCGCGCGGCGACTTGCTGCAGACGGTGCCGCTCGAAGTCGACGGCCGCCCGTTGAAGGGTGAGTTCTTGCGTTCCGCGACCATCGTCAACACGATGATCAAGCAACTCGGCGTCTTCACATCGGAAGTAACACGCGTCGCCCGTGAAGTTGGCACTGATGGCAAGCTCGGCGGTCAGGCCCAAGTGCGCGAAGTGACCGGTGTTTGGAAGGACCTCACCGAATCCGTGAACTCGATGGCGAACAATCTGACCGCGCAGGTCCGCAACATCGCCGACGTCACCATCGCCGTCGCCTCGGGCGATTTGTCGAAAAAGATCACCGTCGATGTCCGCGGCGAAATCTTGCAACTCAAAGAGGCCATCAACACGATGGTCGATCAACTGCGTTCCTTTGCCTCCGAAGTGACACGCGTCGCGCGCGAAGTCGGCACCGACGGCAAGCTCGGCGGTCAGGCCGTCGTGCCCGGCGTGGCAGGTACGTGGAAGGACTTGACGGACAGCGTCAACGCCATGTGCGGCAACCTGACCGATCAGGTGCGCAACATCGCGCAGGTGACGACCGCCGTGGCGCGCGGCGACTTGAGCCGCAAGATCACCGTCGATGTGCGCGGCGAAATTCTGGAGCTCAAGGACACCATCAACACAATGGTGGATCAGCTCAACGCCTTCGCTTCGGAAGTGACGCGCGTCGCCCGCGAAGTCGGCACCGAAGGACAGCTCGGCGGCCAGGCCAACGTGCCGGGCGTCGCCGGCACTTGGAAGGACTTGACCGACAGCGTCAATTCGATGGCCGGCAACCTGACCGGTCAGGTTCGCAATATCGCCGAA
>JASHUX010000454.1 GCA_030039775.1 Alphaproteobacteria bacterium
GACCACGCCCTATTTCTGGGGCGCGCAGCCCGAAGATGGCTGCGCCTACGCGAAGATGGCCGACGCGACGATGAAGGAATTCGTGATGGGCGCGCTGCCGGTCGATTGTCACTACAAGACCAAGATCGGCACCGAGCCGGTCGGATCGTTCAAGCCTAATCAGTGGGGCCTTTACGATATGGCCGGCAACGTTTCGCAATGGGTCGCGGATTGTTACGTGCCCAATTACGCTCACGCCCCGGCCGATGGTGTCGCGGTCGAAACCGCGGCGTGCAAGGCGCGCGTGCTCCGCGGCGGTTCTTGGGTCAACGTGCCGCGCGATTTGCGCGTCGCGGACCGCGCTTACAACGCGCCCGACGCGCGCAGCGGCAATAACGGATTCCGCCCAGCGCGAGTGGGGACGCGTTAGTCCGTTATTCGACGGTCGTTCGCGCGATCACCGCGTCAAATTCCGACTGGCTCCAGGGCCGCGTCGGGATCGGATCGCGGTCCGCCTCGACGCCGGCGCCCCAGCGCGCCGGGATTTTTTCGCTTCGTCCGGTGGCGGTACTGGTGACCATGACGCTGCCGTGCAGGACGCCGGTCTTGTCGAAATTCGTCGCTTCGGTGAACCAGTCGCCTGAATTGGCGGTGCCGACTGCCGTCGCGGTGCGGACGGAGAACGCGGCCGGGGCCTCCGCCACGGTGGTTCGCACCAACCCATGCTTGAGCAGCAGCGATGCGCCGAGCCGCTGTCCGGATGGCGCGAGGCGATAATCGACGATGGTCATTTCGGTCGTTGGCGCGATAGCGATGAGCGATCCATCGCCCATCCGCAATTTAATGTGTCCGGTTGCTGCCGTCTCGATCGCATCACCAGCCTCAACCGTCTGACCAAGGGCCATCGGGGCACGCGCGCCGTTGCGCTTGACATCGACAGTGCCGCCGATCCCGACCACCGTTCCGACCGGTGCGGCCATCGCGGCACTCGCACCCACGAAGACCACCGTGATTGCGACCGCCAGCATTCCGAGATGTCGATTAAATTCAAGCATCGTGATGTCGCTCACGGGTCCGAGAATAGCGGCCGGCCGATTGTTTCGCCGAAGAAATAGCTGAGCGATATGTGCAATTGCGCCACCACCCCGGCACCGCCGGCGGTGGCACGGCTTCCCGGAATCAGCGCTTCGACCAATACGTCCCAGCCTTCGCCGGCATAGCTGACGCCGGTGCCGAATAATTCCTGCGGCCGAACGCCGAAGCTGCGGCCTTCCGGCACCGAAAAATCCGCTTCGATCAGCGGCGTCAGGTGACGGAAGAAATCGGGCATATCGATGCTTTGGACTTTCGCCTCCAGATACGGGATCGAATATTCGAGCGCTAAACCGCCGGTCGCCTGATTGGGACGCCCGGTCGCGTCCGCGATCTGCTCGCCGAAAAAGCCGGTCAGCGCGAATGGGCGCAGATAGGGATTTTGGGCCTCTACGAATCCCTTGCCGAAATAGACCCGGGGCGTGGTCGCGCCGATGGGAGAGGCACCTTCGCGTTGCGCGCCGGTGCCCCCCCATTCGTAATCGAGTCCGAACGTCAGCAAGAATTCGTCGGGTTGATCCTGGATGGCGAGATACTTCAACTCGGTGTCGAGATTGGCGAAGCCGAATTGCGCCGGTGCGCCGGGAAAACTGGTGCGCTGCCACGTATCGGTCGCGACGATGGCGAGACGTTCGGTGATCGATTTCATCGCCTCGAAGTTGATTTGGTCGAGACTGCCGCCGCCGGTCTGGGGTTGCATCGACGGCCAGAGATAAAGGTCATCACCAGGCGCGATCTGCGGCATGGTCACCGTCGAGACAAAGACGCGGTCGCCGACGTCGCTATAAGCTAGTGATTCCTGCGCTGTGAAAACGGCGGCCAGCAGGGCGATTATTCCTACCGCGCCCGTCGCGATGCGCCGGTTTCCGGTCGGCTTTGTCTCGCCGCGCATCGCCCCGCCGTCGTTATTATGTTGCGGCGACGACGCTACCGTTAGCGGCGAGGCTTCACAACCTTCTTATGCGAGCACATGGCAGGCAGGACTTGCGTGCTATGTCTCGTCGTTCGCGAAAAAAAAGCCCGGGTACAGGCCCGGCCGTTATGCCCACGCGCACACGGTGATATTGGAAGGCGCCGGCCATTCGATGATGGCCGAACGCCCCGATGAGGTGCCGGCGGCGCTGAAAATACGCGCTGACGCTAGGTTTTCCTGGCGAGAGTTTGCCATAGCGCGTCCGCGCCGGTTTCGATATATTTATAAGAATATATCGAAACCGGGGGCACAGATGGACGTTTCGACGACGTTAGCGCGGCTCGGCAATGCCGCCGCGAGTTTCCTCAACGGTAAGCATCAACTCTTCATCGACGGGAAGTTCGTCGACGCCAAATCCGGCAAGACCTTCGACGTGTTCGAGCCTGCGTCGGGCCAGATGGTCGCGAAAGTCGCCGCCGCCGACGCCGCCGACGTCGATCTCGCGGTAAACGCGGCGCGGCGCGCCTTCGAAGAAGGCCCGTGGTCGAAGATGATTCCGTCGCAACGCGCCAAGCTCATCAACAAACTGGCCGACCTGGTCGAGGACAATGCCGAAGAATTGGCGCAGATCGAAAGCCTCGACAACGGCAAGCCCGTGACCTTCGCCCGCATGATCGATATCGGCGGCACCGTCGACATGCTGCGCTATATGGCGGGGTGGTGTCAGCGCATCAACGGCGAGACCATCACGCCGTCGATCCCCGGCGATTGGCACGTCTACACGCTGCGCGAGCCCGTAGGCGTGGTCGGCCAGATCGTGCCGTGGAATTTCCCGCTGGCGATGGCGTCGTGGAAGATCGGCCCGGCTCTGGCCGCCGGCTGCACCATCGTGCTGAAGCCGGCCGAGCAGACGCCGCTATCGGCAATCCGCTTGGCGCAACTTATCGCGGAAGCCGAATTCCCGCCGGGCGTCATCAACGTCCTTCCCGGACTCGGCGAGACTGCCGGCGCCGCGATCGCCGCCCATCCCGGCGTCGACAAGGTGGCATTCACCGGCTCGACCGAGGTCGGCAAGCTGATCGTGAGGGCGGCGGCCGGCAACCTCAAGAAAGTGTCGCTCGAGCTGGGAGGCAAGTCGCCGGTCGTCGTTTTCCCCGACGTGGACATGCAAGCGGCGATCCCCGGCGCCGCAAATGCGATCTTCTTCAATACCGGTCAAGTCTGCACGGCCGGCTCGCGGCTCTACGCGCATAAGAAAGTGTTCGACCAGTTGGTCGAGGGTGTCGTCGGGGTAGCGAAGAACATCAAGGTTGGCGTCGGCCTCGACCCGGCGACGCAGATCGGCCCGCTGGTCTCGGATGAGCAGCTCTTTCGCGTCACCGGCTATATCGCCGCGGGCCAAAAGGAAGGCGCGAAGGTCGCGGTTGGCGGCAAGCGCATCGGCGAAGACGGCTATTTCGTGCAGCCTACCATCCTCACCGACACCAACCCGAGTATGTCGGTGGTGCGGGAGGAGATCTTCGGACCGGTGATCTGCGCCATGCCGTTCGACGACAACGATCTCGACCGGATCGCGCGCGAGGCGAACGCTACATCGTATGGCTTGGCGGCAAGTATCTGGACCTCGAATTTCGGCGTCGCGCACAAGATGGCGAAGCGCATCAAGGCCGGATCGGTATGGATCAACACCCACAACATGGTCGATCCCGCGGTCCCGTTCGGCGGCTACAAGCAATCCGGCTGGGGACGCGAGATGGGGCATCAGGCCATCGAGCTCTACACCGAAACCAAATCCGTGTTCGCGTCGCTCTAGCGTCGAGCGGCGCCAACCTGAGGGCGGCGCTTCGGCGCCGCCCTTTTTTCCGGCCGCTGCCGCCCATGAGCCTTCCGTGTTGAACTGGATGTGCTGATTTTCGCTCCCATCCTGATGACGTTCGCAGCGGCGGTCGCCGCGGGTGTCCCTGTGCTTACGTCAGTCTCGCCGGCCTTTATGTCGGCTTGGGACCGGTTCGCGGCGCCGCTCTATGACGTGGTGCCGGCCGATATCGCCGCCGTCGAGGCTTCGATGCGCGCCGTGCTTTCGCCGGCGCGCATCGAAGCCTGAGAGGCGACGCGCCTACGCCACCGGGACTTTGATGACCTGCGGTTCCATGTAGGAAGCGAGGCCCATCGCGCCGAGCTCGCGGCCGACGCCCGACTCTTTGAAGCCGCCGAACGGCATATCGGCCTCGGAGCCGACATGGTGGTTGACCCATACCGTGCCGGCCTCGATCTGCTTCGCGACTTCGGCGCCTTTGGCCATGTCGTTGGTCCACACCGACGCGCACAGGCCGAAGCGCGTGTCGTTGGCACGGTGCACCGCCTCGTCGAGGTTCTTGTACTTCATCACCGGCACCACCGGGCCGAACTGCTCCTCGCGGACGAGCCGCATATCGTCGTGCGGCGCGGCGACGACGGTCGGCGCGATGAAATAGCCGGGCCGGTTCAGCGTGTGGCCGCCCGCCGCGATCTCGACGCCCTGGTGCTTCTTGGTGTCCTCGAGAATGGCGTTGACCTTGTCGTACTGCATCTTGTTTTGCAGCGGCCCCATCTCGACGCCGTCCTCGAACCCGTCGCCGACGCGATGCGACTGCGCCAGCTTGGACAAGCCCTCGACCAGCGGCTGATAAAGCTTTTCCGGCGCGTAGATGCGCTTCACCGCCATGCAGATCTGACCGGCGTTGAGGAACGCGCCGCGGAACAGATTCGACGTGATCGCAGCGAGATCGGCGTCTTCCAGCACGATCGCCGGATCGTTGCCGCCGAGCTCCAAGGTGACGCGCTTCAGCGTGCCGGACGCGCTGGCCAGCACCTTCTTGCCGGTCGGAACCGAGCCGGTGAAGGAGATGCGGTCGATGCCCTCATGCTCGGTCATCCACTGGCCGACCTCGTTGCCGCCGCCGATGACGTTGAGCACGCCGCGGGGTAGGGTGGTGCGCGCGACCTCGCCCATCAGCAGCGTCGCGAGAGGCGTGTAGGGCGACGGCTTCAGCACCATCGTGTTGCCGGCATAAAGCCCGTGCGCGATCTTGTGCGCCGCGAGGATGATCGGGAAGTTCCACGGTGTGATCGCGCCGACGACGCCGATCGGATGATAGATCAGCTCGACGCGATGCTTTCCGTCGTCGCGGATGAGCTGATAGGGCAAGTCCATCTTGCACATTTCTTCGAGCTCGTGGACCGCGCCCCCGATCTCCCACTTGGCTTGGCCGACCGGCTTGCCTTGCTCGCGCGTCAGCACCGGGCCGATCTCGTCGATCTTTGTCGCCAGCGCGTGCGCGAACGCGGCGATATGCTCGCGCCGCGCCGCCGGAGGCAGCTTGCTCCAGGTCTGGAACGCGGTGCGCGCCGCCGCGACCGCGCGGTCGAGTTGGGCTTTCGACACCGACGGACATTGCGCGAAGACCGCCGCCGTCGCCGGGTTGATGACGTCGAAGCTCTGATCGCTCGTCTCGGCGACGCCGTCGATCGAATGCGTGTATTGGGCTTGCGCCATGTGTGATGCCTCCCTGGGGCAGGATAACCGCTCCGTCGTTAGCGCAACGGTATATTTTAATCGATATATCGAGTCAAACGCGGCTTTTAGCTGCGCGGACGCAGCGCCGGGGCGCGTTCGCGTGTTCGGTGTGTATCACCTATGCGAATCCCGATCTCGGCCTGTCACAGCAGGACTCATCCGACATTGCCGCGTCGTTATCGACGCTTCTTAGGCGATATATTTCAACATACATAGCGAAACCGATTGGCGCCACGCTTAGACTCCGCCGCCGTTGGATAACCAGTGTGGGTCGGCCAATGACGCGCTCGGGCGGATTTTGTGTATTTCTCCTTAGTCTGATCACGATCGTCGGGGCGGCAGGCGCGGCCCGCGCGATGGATCGGGGCGAATATCTGGCCCGAGCGGGCGACTGCGTCGCGTGCCATTCGGTGCCCGGGGGTAAAGCGTTCGCGGGCGGCCTCAAAATGGGCACGCCGCTCGGCAACATTTATTCGACCAACATCACGCCCGACAAAGAAACCGGGATCGGCAATTACACGCTCGCCGATTTCGACGCGGCGCTGCGGCGCGGCGTGGGGAAGGACGGGCACCACCTTTATCCCGCGATGCCCTACCCGTCCTACGCCAAGCTCACCGACGAGGATGTCGCGGGTCTCTACGATTTCTTCATGAAGGAAGTGCCGCCGGCCCATGTCGCGAACCGGCCAGCCGAAATTCCGTGGCCGTTGAACATGCGCTGGCCGATCGCGCTATGGAATGTCGTGTTCATGGATCATGCCGTGTTCCAGCCGACGAGCGGCGAAAGCGCGGCATGGAACCGCGGCGCTTATCTGGTCGAGGGACTGGGTCATTGCGGCGCCTGTCACACGCCGCGCGGCCTCGCCTGGAACGAGGAGGCGCTCGACAGCAGCGATGCGGCGTTCCTGTCGGGCGCGATGCTCGATTTCTGGTCGGCGCCCAATCTGCGCGGCGATCCGAACGCGGGTCTGGGCCGCTGGTCGAAGGCCGATCTCGTGCAATTCCTCAGGACCGGACACAATGTCGACGGTGCCGTGTTCGGCTCGATGATCGACGTCATCAACAATTCCTCGCCCTATCTGAGCGACGCCGATCTCGACGCGGTTGCGACGTATCTCAAATCGCTGTCGGCGACGCATCCGAACGATACCGGCTGGGCCTATGACGGCGCGACGGTGACGATGTTGCGGTCGGGCCATCCCGCGAGCCGCGGCGCCGCGATCTATCTCGGCCAATGCGTGTCGTGCCATGTCGATACCGGCATGGGTTTCGCGCCGTTCCTACCGCCGCTCGCCGGGAACCCGACGCTCCTCGACAACGACCCGTCGTCGCTGATCAACATCGTGCTCAACGGTTCGAATCAGATCGTCATCAAGGGCACACCCGACGCCTACCGCATGCCGGAATTCCGGATCAACTTGTCGGACCAGGACATCGCCGATGTCGTGACGTTCATCCGCCAGAGCTGGGGCAACAATGCGAGTGCCGTGACGGCCGATCAAGTTGCGTCGTTCCGCAAGGCGACCGATCCGTCGAACGACCAGGTGATTATTTTGAAGATGCGGTGAGCGTACGCTTCAGCGCGTCATGGCCCGTGCAGGCGGGTCATCCACGAATTTGTTTCAGAAGCACACAGTCGTGGATGCCCCGGCCAAGCCGGGGCACGACGAAATAGGATGCGCCTTCTACAGACTCGCGGTGCGCGCGTAGGACAGGTCCTGGTCCATCAGCGGCAGGTGGCGGAGGCGCTTGCCCGCGACGGCGAAGATCGCGTTCGCGACCGCAGGCGCGATCGGCGACGTGCCGGGCTCGCCGACGCCGCCCCATTTCTTGCCGCCGGTCAGCGC
>JASHUX010000455.1 GCA_030039775.1 Alphaproteobacteria bacterium
TCGCGAATTTCCTTGATCATGCGTCCGAGATCGCCGAGCTCTTCATGGTTAAGCCCAGCGGCGGGCTCATCGAGCAGCAAGAGCTTCGGCTCAGCCGCCAGCGCGCGGCCGAGCTCGACGCGCTTCTGTAAGCCGAAGGGTAGGGCGGCAACCGGAATCTCCGACTGTGCGTCGAGCTTCAGAAAGGAAATGAGTTCGCGGGTCCGCTCGTTCAGCGCGCGCTCTTCACGTGCGGCGATCGGCAGGGCAAAGGAATTATCGATGAAACTGGACCGCGTTCGGCAGTGACCGCCTACCATGATGTTGCGGCGTACCGACATGGAACGGAATAGCGCCAAGTTCTGAAACGTGCGGCCGATGCCGAGCGGCGCAATGCCGTATCTCGGTACGCGGATAAGCGATTTCCCTTCGAACCGGATGTCGCCCGACTGCACCGGATAAAGTCGCGACAGGCAGTTGAACAGCGTTGTCTTACCGGCGCCGTTCGGACCGATCAGACCGCAGATCTCGCCGTCGACAACATCGAAGCTGACATGATCCAACGCGACGATGCCGCCAAAGCTGACGGCAACCCGATCGACTTCCAGCAGCGCCGTCACCGCGCCTCGATCCTAAGCCATGAATGGGCGGGCCGCAGCGGCAGCTTTTTCGTCAGGCGCAACTCCTCCCCCTAAAACGATAATTTCTTGCCCATTTGGTTATCCGGGCGTCCCGGCGAAGTCAATTCAATGTAATTCGCTAGCGCCCGGCATCACCTACTTTTGTTATGCGGGTGATCAATTCCCAGAGCGCTTCCGGACGCTCGACATGCGCGTTATGGCCGGCGCCCGGGATAACGGCGGCGTGGGGGTCGAGCAAGCGTGCGTCGGCGAGCGGTACCATCGGATCGTTCTCTCCAACCGCAATCGTGACGGGCGCCTTCGCCACAGCAACGATCGGGCGAATGTCCGGTGGATCGTCGGTGCCGGCGATACGCGAATCGGCAGCCAGCCGAAATTTGCCGTTTTCTTGGGCAATGCCGGATGCAGCCGCGAGGGATGCAGGATCGGTCAGGCCGAATTGACCGGATACCTTGAGGTAACGTTCGATTGCGTCTTCCCGGCGATCGAACCAACGAACCGGTGCCGACGCGAATTGTCGGCGTCGCGCCAGCTCGTCCGCGGTCCAATCGACTTTGACGCCGAACGCCAGCACGCCGCGCACCTTCACGCCGAACCAACCGCTGGCCAGCATCAACGCGACCGCGCCGCCGAGGGAATGGCCGACAAGAAATGCTTCATCCGTTCCGATGAGCGCCGCGACGTCGGCAGCGTACGTACCGTAGGCGTAGGGTTCCCGATGGAACGAGCGGCCGTGACCACGCAGATCGGGAATCAAGCACGTGCCGCGCCACTTGCGCTCGATAAACGCACTTAAACCATGCCATACGTCGCCATTTGCACCTTGACCGTGCAACAACACGAGCATCGGCGATCCCTCGCCGACCCTCTGGAAAAAAATTGCCGCCTCGCGTTCCATTTGCTTAGACTATGCGGCGCCGGTGCTGCGGGAAAGACCGGCGATAGGAGAATGGGATTGAAGTTTGGATTTTACCTGGCGGTATTTGCTGCCATGACAAGCATTGGCTGGACGCAAGGGGCTACCGATATCAGCGGCCGCTGGCTGACGGAGAACGGCAAGGGCGTGATTGCGATCGCGCCGTGCGGCGATTCGATTTGCGGCAAGATTGACTGGCTTCAACCTCGGGCAAACGAGCCAGCGGGCCAGATTCCACGCGACAAAAACAATCACGATCCCGCGATGCGCCAACATCCGATCTGCGGCCTCGAAATCATCTATGGCTTCCGGCGCGATGGCGATCCGCAGCATTGGATCGAAGGCAACATTTATGATCCCGAAAGCGGCGACACTTACCACGCGAACATCACGTTGCAGGATGCGAACCACCTACGATTGCGCGGTTATGTCGGCATCCCCCTGTTCGGCGAGAGCCAAATCTGGACCCGTGCCAACACCGCAACCTATCCCGCGTGCCGCGCCTAGTGGCGCTCACGCATTGTTGAGCGGTATAGTGGTGGCCGGGATTGGTTGGAGAACCATATTCCTGGCATGACCGAAACCGCATCACTCCTTGTGTTACTTCGCGAAGCTGCCGAACCCGCCGCCGCGGCCGCGATCGAAAAAATGCTTGCCGGGGGTAGCGACGCCTCGTTATGTCGGGTGAACGTGCTCGATTTCGCCAAGAGCGCCGGTATAACCGACGACCAGGCGATCGGCGCATTTCTGCACGCCTCGCGGCTCGGCATTTTCGAGATGCAATGGAACGTGCTGTGTCCCGGCTGCGGCGCCGTACTCGATTCCAACACGACGCTGAAAAGCGTGCAGTCCACGGAGTATCACTGCCAACTCTGCAACGCGGGGTACGAACCGAGCCTCGACGAAATGGTCGAGGTGACGTTCACCGTCAATCCGCGCGTACGCAAGATCGCGGCGCACGATCCCGACACCATGCCGCCGAACGAATTTTATCAGCAGATGTTTTGGGGCAGTTGGGCCGATCTTCCCGACAATATCGGCGAGGCTCTCGACCGCATCGAGCTCGATGCCATCGAACTGGCGCCCGGCGAAAAAGCGACGATGTCGCTGGTCTTGCCCGACCGTTTCTGCATCGTGTTCGAACCGATCACCCACGCGGCGCAGTTCATCGACGTGAAGGGCGAGGCGACCAAGGAACGCCGTTCCCTGTCGATGATCTACAACAAGTTCGTTGCGTCGCACACGATGGTCGAAATGCCGCCCGGGCCGCTGCGCATCTCGTTCGAGAACAAGACCGACCGGCGCCTGCTCCCTGGCGTTTGGGTCGCCGACGACGACCTGCACCATCTCATCGGCAAGCGGAAACCGTTCCTGACCGCAAAGCGCCTACTGACCAACCAGACGTTCCGCGACCTTTACCGCACTGACGCGCTCGAATCCGACCAGCGCCTCAAGATCACCAGCCTGACGTTCCTGTTCACCGACCTCAAAGGCTCGACCGCGCTCTACGACCGCGTCGGCGACCTCAAGGCTTACGATTTGGTGCGCGCGCATTTCGATTTGCTGAACAAGATCGTCGCGGCCGAGGAAGGCGCCGTGGTCAAGACCATCGGGGATGCAGTGATGGCGACGTTCGAGACATCGGACCGGGCGGTGTCAGCGGCACTCAAGATGCGCGACGCCATCGGCCAAGTCGGCGGGCCAGACGGTAAAGGGCAGGGCCAGGATCTGCTCCTCAAGATCGGCATCCACGAAGGCCCGTGCCTAGCCGTCGTGCTGAATGATCGCCAGGACTATTTCGGCCAAACCGTGAATATCGCCGCCCGGGTCCAAGGTCTCGCCGATTCTCGCGCTATACTCGCCACCGGTGCCGTGGTCGAAAAGCCGGAGACAGCAAAGCTGCTGGAGGCCACCGGGGTTATGCCGGTCGCCCAACGCCAGGCCCTCCGCGGCGTCACCCACGAACTGACGCTGTACGAATTGCCGTAGGGCGGACCCGACGAAGACGAATCAGTCGCTTTGGCCGCAGAACATTTATCGCATAATGTATATTATGAGAAATATATCCAGACCCAACGAATACTTGCCTTAGACCTCGATCACCATGCCGTCATAGGCCGGCTCGATATGTGGCGGCAGTTCGCCGCGCAGCGTTTCATAGTCCAGGCTCTCGTCCATGTGCGTGAGGATGCCGCGCTTGGCGCCTATCCGCTCGATCCACGCCACCGACTGCGCCAAATGGGAGTGCGTGATGTGGGTCTCCCGGCGCAAGCAATCGACGATCCAAACCTCAACCCCGGCCAGCGCGGCGAAGGCCGCGTCGTCGAGCGCGAACACGTCGGTCGAATATCCGAACCGGCCGAACCGTAAGCCTAGAGACGGCGTACGGCCGTGGATTTGGATAAACGACGTCACGGTTACGCCGGCAGCCTCAAACGCCCCGCCGACCTCGTGGGCCTCGATCATCGGCTGATGGTAATAGCCAGAGGCGTTCGGATCGCGGATGCCGTCCATCGTGTAGCCGAACCGGTCGTGGATCGCGGCAAAGGTCTTTGTAGTACCGTAGGCGGGGATCGGCTGGCCCAATATCCAGCTAGGTACGCGCAGGTCGTCGATGCCGTGGATGTGGTCGGCATGCGCATGGGTAAAGATGACAGCGTCGATCCGCTTGATATTGCAGGATAACAAAGCCTCGCGCAGGTCTGGTGGCGCATCGACCAGAATAGTCTGGCCGTCTTGCTCAATTGCAATGGCGGCACGGCGACGCCGATTCTTGGGATTGGCCGGATCGCACCGGCCCCATTCGCCGCCGATCCGCGGAACGCCCCAGGACGGGCCGCAGCCTAAAACGGTGATCTTCATGCCGCCGGCCGCTTTGCCTTGGCAAACAGCCGAAAGAAATTGTCTGTCGTTGCGCGACCCAGCTCATCCACAGAAATTCCTGTAAGTTCAGCAACTTTAGCGGCGGTGTGCACAATGAAGGCCGGCTCGTTGGTCTTGCCGCGCAACGGCACCGGCGCGAGGTACGGCGCGTCGGTTTCGATCAGCAGCCGATCGAGCGGAATCTCGGCCACGATGCTCCTCAATTCGTCAGCGTTCTTGAAGGTGACGATGCCAGAAATTGAAATGTGGAAGCCGAGAGCCAGCGCGGGTTCCGACAAGGCGCGGGTCGTGGAGAAGCAGTGGATGATCCCGGTCGTCATGCCCTGCTCTTTCAGGATGGCGATCGTCTCGGCGTCGGCGTTGCGGCTATGCACGATCAGCGGCAGGCCCGCCTCGCGGGCGACGCGACACTGGGCACGGAACATCGTGGCCTGTCGGTCGCGCGGGCTGTGGTCGTAATGGAAATCGAGGCCCGTCTCGCCGATCCCTACGACTTTCGGATGCGCGGTCAGTTGCGCAAGGCGCTGGACGACGCCGTCGGGCGTCTTTTCCGTTTCGTGCGGATGGATGCCGACCGTAGCCCAGACATCGAGATCGGACGCGGCAATGCCGACGACGTCATCGAGCTCGTCGGCCGTGGTACCGATCGTGAGCATCGTCGCGACACCGGCCGCCCGCGCACGGTCGATCACGCCTCGTCGCTGATCCGGCTCGGCGAAATCGATATGGCAATGACTATCGACAAGCATGGTCGGCACGGGAAACCTTTCTCCCCCAACAAGAGGTGTGATTTTGGTGCGCTATTTCGGAAGCGCAAGGAATCTTGCGCGAAAAAGAGCGCCGCGAGACCTAGGAAACCAGCATGCCGCCGCGGCGGGCGCGGGCCCGGAGCGAATTGTCGGCATCGCCGAGTTCGGCTTCGAACCTGACCAATTTCGCATGCTCCAACATCTCGACCGGCATCGGCGCGCATTGTGACGCCGGCCTTTCGCAACGGCGGGGAGCTAAGAGTTCGACCGCCTGGCGAGGATCGCGCCGCGCGCGTTCCCGCAAACTGCCCTGCGGCTCTAACGCGAACCGGATCATCTCCCGCGCGAGATTTTTGCGCATCGGCCCGGCGACAGCCGGTTCGTCAATTCGTCGGGCAACATCCGGTCCACGATCACGGTCACCATCTCGGCACATTCGGTCTTCGGGTCGGGCTTATCGGCGGCGCCCTCGTCCGGCGCCGTAATCGCCACGATGACAGGCTCCTTGGGGCGGTGAAGTGTTGTGAACAGCTTGCTGGCTTTCGCCAGGTACATCGAAATGATGCGGTCGTGAATCTCGACGATCTTCTCGAGCAATTCACCTTCATCCGCCAGGACGCCGCGGCTTCTCAACGATGCTATCTTGTCGTAAACTGGCTGTTCTTCCCCGAGATATTCGCGCACTTTTTCCAACACGGCCACGAGTTCGGGATAGTCGTTCATGGGCTTCAGCACGTAGGGAAGCCTGTTCCAAAGCCACGCGCCCCTTTCGTCGCCGCCGTTTGCCGAGACGAACGCGTCATGGCCCTGAACGACCCAACCGTCGCCTTTGTCGATACAGGCGAGTTGCGTTTATCGGGTTCGGTAAAACAGAATAATGCGTGCGTGGTCATCCCCGCTCTACTCGCTTACCTGGTTGCGTCTTGGCGCGTAGAGATACTCGACGGGCGATTAAATTAATAACGCGGGAAGACGCCTTCGGGCCTCGGCAGTTGCGTTCCAGCGGCGAGCGGATGCGCAGCTAGCGCCTCAAAATCGCGCTGACCTCCTGGTACCGCGAGCTGGTCCAAGATCTTGCCGGCTGACGTCGGCATCACCGGCTGAATCAGCATGGCGAGATGGCGGATGGTCTCCGCGAGTACGTACAACACGGTATCGCAGCGCGTGGAGTCGCTCCGACGCAGCGCCCACGGCGCCTGCTCGTCGACATAGCGGTTGGCGTCACCCACAACGGCCCAGAGGTGATCGAGCGCGCGGTGATAAGCGGGCATCGCATATTCCGCGCGCAGCTTCGGCAATAGCTCATGGGCGGCGCGTAGCAGCGCCTCATCTGCGACGGCGAACGCGCCGGCTTTTGGCACCCTGCCCTCGCAGTAACGCTGGATCATCGACAGCACGCGCTGTGCCAGATTGCCGAGATCGTTGGCGAGGTCGCCGTTGATGCGGTTGACTATGGCGCGATGCGAAAAATCGCCATCCGAACCGAACGGCAATTCGCGCAGCACAAAATAGCGCGTGGCGTCGAGCCCGTATTTGTCGACCAGCGTTTTCGGCGGAATGAAATTGCCGAGCGACTTCGACATTTTCTGGCCCTCGACGGTCCACCAGCCATGACCGAACACACGCTTTGTCACGGGAATGCCGGCCGCCATCAGGAATGCCGGCCAATAGACGCAGTGGAACCGCACGATGTCCTTGCCGACCATGTGCAGGCTGCACGGCCAGAACTTATTGTACTTCTCGCTGTCGATATCGGGATAGCCGGCGCCGGTTAGATAAACGCAGAGCGCCTCGATCCAGACATACATCACATGCTTCGCATCGTTGGGAACCGGAATGCCCCACGAAAAGCTGGTACGAGAGATGGAAATGTCCTTCAACCCGGCCTTGACGAAGCTAATCACTTCGTTGCGGCGTGCCGCCGGGCCGATGAAATCGGGATGAGAGTCATAGAATTCCAAGAGCCGGTCCTGCCACGCTGACAGGCGGAAGAAATAATTTTCTTCCTCGACCCATTCGACGTCGGCACCGGTCGGTGCCTTGCCATTGATCAACTCGCTTTCGTCGTATGGCGCCTCGTCGCGGATCGAATAGTAGTAGCCGTATTTGCCGAGATAGAGGTCGCCTTGCCCATTGTTGGCTATGCGGTTCCACACCTCGGTGGCGCAGCGTATGTGCCGCTCCTCGGTGGTGCGGACGAAGTCGTGCGTATCGAGACCGAGCAGTGTATTCATGGTGCGGAAGGTCTGCGATACGCGATCGCAAAACGCCTGCGGTGCCTCGCCCGCAGCCTTGGCTGAGTTCTCGACCTTCTGGCCGTGCTCGTCGGTGCCGGTAGTGAACAGCACGTCGTTGCCGTCCAGCCGGCGGAACCGGGTCAGGGCGTCGCACGCGATCGTTGTGTAGGCGTGGCCGAGATGCGGCGCGTCGTTCACGTAATAGATCGGCGTGGTGACGTAGAATTTCTCGCCGCCGGCCATATCACTCCTCGATGAAAAAAGGGTCTAGCGGGATGCCTCTTCGAGCGCGAAGAAGGCATTCAGCATCACTTGCTTGCGGTCGAGATTGACGGCATCCACCAGGGCAAAGAGATCGACCAGTTTTTCCCACACCTCGACCCAACGATCAAGCGGGTGGCGGCCAAGGAATTTGGGTGCCGGTGCGTCGCAGCGCGCCGCATCGCGGATCATGCGAGCAAGCCGCGCCGGCAGGAGT
>JASHUX010000456.1 GCA_030039775.1 Alphaproteobacteria bacterium
CGTGGCGCCTGAGCGCCGCGGCTTCGGCTTCACCGTCGAGCCGCTGCAATGTCTTTACCCGGCGCTGAAACCGATCGTCGGTTTCGCGCGCACCGCAACGATCCGGTCGGTGCAACCACAAACGCTCCCGGCCGACGAGGCGCGCAAGCGCCGGCTTGCCTATTACCAATATGTCGGCGACAGCGGCCCCAAGCCGGCGATCTCGATCATTCAGGACTTGGACGGCCGCTATGCCGGTTTCGGCTCGTTTTGGGGCGAGGTCAATTCGCATCTTCATAAGGGGCTGGGCTGCCTCGGCGTCGTGACCGACGGTAGCGTGCGAGACCTCGATGCCAACGCGTCGGACTTCCAGATGCTGTGCCGCATGGTGGTGCCGTCGCACGCCCATGTCGGCATCGTCGATTTCGGCGGCACCGTGACGGTCGCCGGGATGTATGTCTCGAGCGGCGATCTGGTCCATGCCGACCGGCACGGCGCGGTCGTGATCCCGAAAGCGGTCGCAAGCAAGATCGGCGATGCGGCACGGTTGATCGCGCGGCGCGAGGCGGTGCTGATCAACGCCAGCAAGGAACCGGGCTTCAATGTCGAACGGCTGCGCAAAGCGTTCGGCGACATGAACGAAATTCACTGAGGGGAGGCAAGCATGGTCGGAATGAAATTCACCGGCGTCGTCGTCGTCGCGATGCTCGCGGCCGGCGCCGCGTTCGCGGAAAATGCGCCAGGCGTGACCGCGACGGAGATCAAGATCGGCCAGACCATGCCCTATAGCGGCCCGGTTTCGCCGTATGCCGTGATCGGCAAGGTCGAGACCGCTTATTTCAACATGATCAACGACCAAGGCGGCGTGAACGGCCGCAAGATCGTGTTCGAAAGCGTGGACGACGCCTTCAATCCTGGCAAGACCGTGGAGCTGACGCGCAAGATGGTCGAGCAGGACCATGTCGCCTTCATTTTCGGTTCGCTCGGCGAGCCGACCGGAATCGCGGTGCGCGGCTATCTCAACAGCAACAAGATCCCGCAGCTTTTCCTGGCGACCGGCGCCAACGCGCTGGGCGATCCGGCGAAGTTCCCCTGGACCATGCATTTCAATCCCAGCTACCGAACCGAGGCGCAGATATACGCGAAGTACATCCTGAAAGAGAAACCGGACGCGAAGCTCACGGTGCTGTACGAGGACGACGACCAAGGCCGCGATTATCTGCGCGGCATCAAGGACGTGTACGGCGACAAATACGACGGGAAGGTCGTGGCGGCCAGCTACGAAACATCCGATCCGACCGTCGACACGCAAGTCATCACGTTGCAGGGCTCGGGCGCGCAAGTCTTCTTCATTGGGGCCACCGCGCGCTGGTCGGCGCAGGCGATAAAAAAATCGTCGGAGATCGGGTGGAAGGCGATGCGTATCGTTGATCTCAACTCCACGTCGATCGCCGGCGCGCTCAAGCCCGCCGGCCTGGACAATTCGATCGGCCTGCTTACCGCGGGCGCCTACAAGAACCAGACCTCGTCCGTCTGGAAGGACGATCCCGACCTCGCCGCTTGGAACAAATTCCTCGACAAGTACATGCCGAACGCGGACCGCAAGGATGGCGGCGTGCTCTATGGCTACTCCGTAGCGCAGACCATCATCCAGGTACTGAAACAGTGCGGCGACGACCTGTCGCGCGAAAACATCATGAAACAGGCGGCGAACCTGCACCATTTCCACGCGGCCATTTTGCTCCCCGGAATCGACATCAACACCAGCCCGACCAACTACCACCCGATCCGCGGCATGGTGCTGGGCCGCTTCGATGGCAAGAGCTGGATCATTTTCGGCGACGTCATCAGCGCCGATTAATGGCGTGCCTGATGCGGCTTACGCCGTCTTCCAGACCGTCGCCATTTCCTGGGCGAAATCGCGGTAGGAACAGGGCGGATGGCCTAGCAGGCCGGTGAGCTTCTCGATCTCGGCCGCCGTTGCGATTGCGCCGTCCGTTTGGTAACGGCGCATCATCATCGCGAGGTCGTAGGCGCGCGAGCCGGGAACAAAAGCCCGCAGACGCTGCTCGAAGACTTGCAGATCGTCGCCCCCATAGGCGATCGGCCGTTCCAACTGCTCCGCCCAGATGGCGGCGACGGCGGGGCCGGTCAGCGCATCGGGCCCAACGAGCGCGTAGGTCTCTCGCGGCAGCGCCGTTGCGGAATGTTCGCGGCGCAGCAATTCCTTCGCGGCGGCCTCGCCGATATCGCGCGTATCCACCATCGACAAGCCTTCGGCGCCAACCGGCGCGCCATAAACGCCGTAAGTCAGAAGCGCCGGTTTCTGCTGCGCATCGTTCTGGAAGAAGTAGCAGGGACGCAGAACAGTCGCCGGCAGATCGCAGGCCTCGATCATCTGTTCGATGGCGACCTTGCTGGCGAAGTGCGGGACGTCGGCATATTGCTCGCTCTTGAACACGGACAGATAGACCATGCCCTTCACCCCTGCGTCGCGCGCGACGTTCACGGTCATCATCGCCTTGCTCAGTTCGTCCGGGTCGGCGGCGACGAGGAAAAGCGTACTGATTCCGGCCAGGGCGGCGCGGACGCTGTCCACATCCGTAAGATCGCCCTGAACAGCGGTAACGCCGGAAGGAAGTTTCGCCCGTTCGACCGAGCGGGTCAGCGCGCGGACCTCCGCGCCCCGGCCGTCAAGAAAACGAAGCACCTGCGATCCAACCGTACCGGTCGCGCCAGTAACGAGAATTGCCATGGGTTAGTCTCCTTGACGACGCGGAGGACGTAGACCCAGCCGTCATTGGGAACGGAGTGTTTTGAGTGCGCCACCCCAGGCGATCAGCTGATCGAGCGTGGTCTTGAGATAGGTTTCGTGCATCGCCGCCGGCTTGAAGGTGCGGAAATTCTCGAAGTCGGTGAATAGCGACAATGCGACCTGCGCCCGCACGGTCGCTACTTGCAGTTCGGCCAGAACGAGCCGCAATTGCTCGACCGCCCGCGCCCCGCCGGCGCTGCCGAACCCAACGAACCCCGCCGCCTTGTTGTTCCATTCGGTATGGAGATAGTCGATCGCGTTTTTCAGAGCGCCCGGAATACCGTGATTGTATTCGCCCGTCACGAACACGAAGGCATCGAACGAGGCGATCTTCGCGGCCCAGGCTTTGGTGTGCGTGTTAGCGTATTGGCCGAACGCGGGTGGCATCGCTTCGTCGAGCAGCGGCAGGTTGTAGTCCTGGATGTCGACCAACTCGAAATCGGCGTCCTCGCGCCGCCGCGCCAAGTCGTAGGCCCAGCGGGCAACGGCCTCCGCGTTGCGGCCCGGGCGCGTGCTGCCGATAATGATGCCGATCCTGAGTTTGCTCATCTTCAACTCCGATGGTAAGTTGGTCGCTAACGGTGACCAGCACCATATGAGTGACCGGAGCGAACAGTGAAGGAGGCACTTTTTTGAAACCGAGTAACGTCAACCTCCCCGCCGACTGCCGCGGCGTCGGCGAGATTCTGGCGCGCATCGGCGAGAAATGGTCGGTGCTCACTATTATGTATCTCGGCGAAGGGCCGAAGCGGTTCAGCGAGTTGCGGCGCCTCATTGGCGGTATTTCGCAAAAGATGCTGACCGCGACGCTGCGCGGGCTCGAGCGCGACGGTTTCGTGACGCGCACAGTGTTTCCGACCATTCCACCGCAGGTCGAATATGACCTAACCGACCTCGGTCACGAGCTGCTGGTGCCGGTCGGCGCGCTAGGCGACTGGGCGCGGCGCAACCAGGCTCGGGTCGAGCGCTCCCGCCAGCGCTACGACAGCCGGCTGGCAGAGCCGCCGCGCGCCATCCGCGCCGTTTGATCAGAACGTCACGCGGTCGCCGCCCTTGAGTGCGAGGCCGGCACGGGCCTCCGCCGGCGTCGCGATTTCGAGCGACAGGTTTTCGAGAATGGTTCGGATGCGGCGCACCTGCTCCGCGTTGGACTTGGCGAGCTGGCCCTTGCCGATATAAAGCGAGTCTTCGAGGCCGACGCGGACGTTGCCGCCCATGATCGCCGCCACGGTGATGAGCGGGAGCTGATGCCGTCCGCCCGCCAGCACCGACCAGCAGTAATCGTCGCCGAACAGCTTGTCCGCGATGGTCTTCATATGGACGACGTTCTCGGGGTCGGGACCGATGCCGCCCAAAATGCCGAAAATCGTTTGCACGAACAGCGGCGGCTTCACCAGGCCGCGCTCGAGGAAGTGCGCGAGATTGTAGAGATGGCCGACGTCATAGCACTCGAACTCGAACCGCGTGCCGTGTGCTTCGCCGAGATTCTTGAGCACGTACTCGATGTCCTTAAAGGTGTTGCGGAAGATGAAATCGCGCGAATTCTCGAGATGCTGCCGCTCCCAGTCATGCTTGAAGTCCTTGTAGCGGTTGAGCATCGGGAACAGACCGAAATTCATAGAGCCCATGTTGAGCGAGCACATCTCCGGCGACGCCGCGAGCGGCGCCGCGAGACGCTCCTGCAACGTCATGCCATGACCGCCGCCCGTGGTGATGTTCACGACCGCGTCGGTCGCCTGCTTGATGCGCGGCAGGAATTGCATGAACACGGCCGGGTCCGGCGTCGGCCGGCCGTCCTTCGCGTCGCGGGCATGGAGATGAAGGATCGCGGCGCCGGCCTCGGCCGCTTCGATCGCCTGCGCCGCAACGTCGTCGGGCGTCAGCGGCAGATAGGGCGACATGGTCGGCGTATGGATCGACCCTGTCACCGCGCAGGTGATGATGACTTTCCCGGTGTTGCGCGCCATGCGTCCCTCCGTTGTTCGGCGACCGACGATTTCGCGGTCGCGATCAATCGCCCGTTCGGCCTCGAAAGCACGAACGGTGCTATAATTTATTTCCTACGGGAAGCAACCATGCAAAGCGACGTCATTCGCCCTTATCGCGCCATGGCGCACAACAACCGCTGGGCTAATCACCGTTTGCTGACGGCGTGCGCCGCGTTGTCGCACACCGAACTTGTCGCGACGCGGTTTAGCTTCTTCCCGAGCCTGTCGGCGACGCTCAATCACATACTTATCATCGACCGCCTCTATGTCGATGCGATGGAAGGCGGCCAGCTCGGCCCGGCGGCCTATGCCGACCCGGAGCCGTACAAGACCGTCACGGCACTTCAGGCGGCGCAAACGGAAATCGACCTCCGTCTTATCGCCGTTGTGGACGCGCTCGGTGCCGACGGTCTCGACCGCATTGTCGAACTGTACCGCGAGGATCACGTTCAGCGCGAACGCATGGACCGCGTCCTGCTCCACTTGTTTCAGCATCAGGTTCATCATCGCGGCCAGGCGCACGCGATGCTGAGCGGCACGTCGGTCGCGCCGCCGCAACTTGACGAATTCTTCATGGCCGAAGAGGCGCCGCTCCGCGCTGCGGAATTCATCGAACTTGGCTGGACCGAGGACCGCGTCTGGCCCGACGATAGTAGAGGGGGATCGTGATGGCGAATTATACGGCGATCGTCACGTTGCTGGCGATCGCGGCCTATTTCTTTTTTTCCACGCGAGTGGCCGTCGCGCGCGGAAAATTCGGCGTCAAGCAACCGGCAACGACCGGCAATCCCGATTTCGAGCGCGTCTTCCGCGCGCACATAAACACGCTTGAATGGATGCCGATCTTCGTCGTGCCGCTGTGGCTGTGCGCGATCTATCTCAGCGATATCGGCGCCGCTATTGTCGGCTTGATCTGGATCGTGGGACGCTTCGTATATTTCTTCGGGTACAGCCGTTCCGTCGAGGGACGGGTGCCCGGCTTTTTCATTCAGGCGTCGGCGTGCATCCTGCTGTTCATCGGCGCCGCGGTCGGCATCGCACGCCACATGATCGGCTGAGCCGCATCGTCAGCGCCCCCTCTTTGCCGCGACACGGCGGGCCGCCGCCAACGCGATCCTGGCCCAGGCGACCAGCTCGTCGGGTTCATCGAATAGCCGATCCGGCGCGCGCCAAAACGACAGATCGATGGCGGCGCCGCGTTTGTTGTAGTTGAGCGGCGGAAAGGCGCGCGCTTCCGCAAAGTCCGCCTGGTTGAAATCGTCCACCCGAAAATAGAGCGTGTCGTCCGTAACCATGCCGAGCATCACGCCGTCGCAGAACACGCCCGTCTTGCCGAACATGCGCCGCGTCGTGACGCGGCCCAGCGGTGCCAGCATATCGCGGAGGAACTCGGCGAACCCGTCGCTGGCGGTCATCGCCCTTCTTCTTATTCCGACGCCCCGGCTTCCGCCGGTTCGGCGTGGCCGTTGCCCTCGACGAACGATGGGGCCGCCGTGGGCAGACGGCGATTGTAGTGACGCGGCGGTTTGCCCATGACCCGCTTGAAGGCGGTACTGAAGGCGCTTTCCGA
>JASHUX010000457.1 GCA_030039775.1 Alphaproteobacteria bacterium
GGGACGAAGTCAAGGACAAGCTGAAGCAGAGCGGCCTCAGTCTGTCGGGTGGCCAGCAGCAGCGCCTGTGCATCGCCCGGGCGATTGCCGTCAAGCCCGAGATTCTATTGCTCGACGAACCCGCCTCGGCGCTCGATCCGATCTCGACCCAGCGCATCGAGGAGCTGATCGCGGAATTGAAAGACGATTATTGCATCGTCATCGTCACGCATAACATGCAGCAGGCGGCCCGCAGCTCGGACTACACCGCCTTCATGTATCTGGGTTCGCTGATCGAGTTCGACTCGACGGAGGCGATCTTCACACATCCGAGCCAAAAGCAGACCGAAGACTACATCACGGGCCGGTTCGGCTGAGGCACGTCACGATGGCATCCGAACACATCATCAAGAGCTACGACGAGGAGCTACGGCACCTCGACAACACGATCACGCAGATGGGCGGGCTCGCCGAGAATCAGCTCGCGACCGCGATCGATGCCGTGGCGAAACGCGACACCCAGTTGGCGACGCGCGCCGTCGAGGGCGATGTCGAGATCGACGAGCTCGACCGCGAAGTCGAAAGTCTGGTGGTGCGGTTGCTCGCGCTGCGGCAACCGTTGGCGCGCGACCTCCGCCAGATCGTCGCATCGCTGAAGATCGCGGCCGATCTCGAGCGCATCGGCGACTACGCGGCCAATGTCGCGAAACGATCGCTCGCGCTGTCGCTGTCGCCGCCGGTCCGTCCAGTCCACGCGATCCCGCGGATGGGCAGTTTCTGTCAGCAGATGGTGAAAGACATTCTCGACGCCTATGTCGCGCGCGACGCCGAGCGTGCGGTCGCGGTGTGGCTGCGCGACGAAGAGCTCGACGAAATGTACACGAGCCTGTTCCGCGAGCTCTTGACCTACATGATCGAGGATCCGCGCAACATCACGGCGTGCACGCACCTTTTGTTCATGGCGAAGAATCTGGAACGGGTCGGCGACCTGACGACCAATATCGGCGAGACGATTTATTTCTTCGTCCACGGCGTTCCACTGACGCAGATGCGTCCGAAGCGCGATCGGACCAGCCTGCAAACCGAGCCGGGGGGCGAGGACGACATGGAGGAGCCAGTCTGATGCAACGTCCCAGCGTCCTTGTGGTCGAAGACGAAGCGCCGCTCGTCACGCTGCTTCGCTACAATCTCGAAAAAGAGGGATTCGCCGTCGCCGAAGCGCATGACGGCGAGGAAGCGCTGATACAGTTGCGCGAGGCGGCGCCCGACGCGGTGCTCCTCGACTGGATGCTGCCGCGCGTGTCGGGGCTCGAAGTGTGCCGCCAGATCAGGCGGGTCCCCGCGTGGCGCGATCTGCCCGTCATCATCCTCACGGCGCGGGGCGAAGAAGGCGACCGGGTCCGCGGGCTCGACAGCGGCGCCGACGATTACATTGTGAAGCCGTTCAGCCCGTCCGAGCTGATCGCGCGGCTTCGCGCCGTGATCCGCCGCGCCCGGCCCGCCACCACCGCGGAGACGCTCGGCTTCTCCGACCTGGTGATGGACTTGGCGGCGCACCGCGTCGCGCGCTCGGGCCATCCGGTCCGGCTCGGCCCCACCGAATTCCGCCTCCTGCGCTTTGTCATGGAGCGGCCGGGACGGGTGTTTTCGCGCGAGCAATTGCTGGACGGCGTCTGGGGCCGCGAAGCCGAAGTCGAGCTGCGCACCGTCGACGTTCACATCCGGCGACTCCGCAAGGCGCTGAACGAGGGTGGCAGGCCCGATCTTATTCGCACCGTCCGCGCCGCCGGCTACGCACTCGATACCGCCGCGAACTGATCGCGACTTGCCGCCGCGCCCGTGCGCGGGCATTCTCGCGCGCGTTTCCACCAGACGGGCGGGCGGAATGGTCGAAGCGGCGCCGCGCAAGGTCGTGATCGGAGCGATAGTGCGGTTCGCCTATCGCAACGTTTTCGGCCGGCTGGAGCTGGTTCCCGAACTGGGCTGGATCATGCTCCTGGCGTTGCTGGTCGTGTCGATCGTCCCCGGCTTGCTGTTGCCGGTCTCTCATAGCGGCAACGAATTCCGCCTCGACCCGCAGGACTACGTGCAGGCGGCGGTCGCGCTCCTGGCGCTGAGCGCCTTCGCTGTGCGCTGGCATCAATCCATTCTGCTCGGCGATCCACGTCGCCAGCCCGTCGCGTTGTTTTTCCGCGGCTGGGCGCGGTTCTTGATTTACGGCTGCATCCTTTACGCGGTGCTAGGCGCCTTGGTTGCCGCCGCGGCGATCGGTTTGGCGGGAATGAGCGATAGCACGAGCGCCCAGGCATTGATCCTGTTCGTGGCGCTGGTCATTGCATGGCTGGTGCTGTTGGGAACGGCGCGCTGCGCCATGGTGTTTCCGGCCGCCGCGTGCGGCAAGCCCGTCGACGTGAGCGCCGCCTGGCAAGTCATGCGCGGCAACAGCTGGCGGCTGATCTGGGCGTCGCTTCTGACCGCGCTACCGCTGAAGGTCGTCACTCTCGTCCTCACCGCGATCGTCGTCGCGCTGGTGGCACCTGCCGGCACCGCGGACCTGTCCAATCCGCCCATGGGCTTCGTCATCCTGCTCGGTGTGATCGAGGCGGTATCCGACATGTTGCTGGCGGCCTTGGGCGCCAGCGTCCTCTCAGGGTTTTATCGCGAGCTGGTCGCATGGCGAGGCGAGGCCGCGCCGGTATCGGATTAGCGGTAGCGCGTCGTCGGCACGTAATAGTTCTGCGGCGAGGAACGATCCGCCGGTGCGGGCGGCGAGCGGCCGAAAATCTTGTCGAGCAGACCGTCGAGGCCGCTGCGTTCCGGCGGCGCGCCGGAAGCCAGCCGTGCCTGATTCGGCACCGGCGAAGGCCCGGCGAGCAGCGGCGAGCCCGGCCCCGGACCCGGCAACGGCTTCACCGGCATGCCGGCGGTGGCCGCCGTCATGAAATTGTGCCAGGTCTTCGCCGGCAGCGTGCCGCCCGTGATGCGCTTCATCGGCGAATTGTCGTCGTTGCCGAACCATACGCCCGCCACGAGCTGCGCGGTGTAGCCGACGAACAGCGCATCGCGAAAATCCTGTGTCGTGCCGGTCTTGCCGGCCGCGGGACGGTCGAGCCGGGCGGCGCGGCCGGTACCGTGATCGATAACGCCGGCAAGTAACCGACTCATCTCGCCGGCCGTGTCGGCATCGAGCACGCGGCCCGGCCCCGACCCCTCGCGGCGGTAAACGACCTTGCCGCTCGAATCCTTGATCTCAAGGATGCCGTAAGGCCAGGCGCCGATTCCGCCGGACGCGAACGCCGCATACGCCGAGGTCAGCTCGATCAGCGTCACTTCGTTGGTTCCGAGCGCCAGGCTGGCGTCGTGCTGCATGTCGGTGGTGATGCCGAGCCGGCGCGCCATGTCGATGACCTGATTGACGCCGGTGCGCTCGATCACTTGAGCCGCGACCGTATTGATCGAATAAGCGACGGCGTCGGCGACGGTGACGTCGCCACGATATTCGTTCTCGTAGTTGTGCGGCGTCCACTTGCCGATGGTGACGCGGTGGTCGTTGAAATGGTCGTACGGCCGGATGCCGTGCTCCAGGGCCGCGGCATATAGGATCGCCTTGAACGACGAGCCGGGCTGGCGCAATGCCTGCGTCGCGCGGTTGAACTGGCTGCCGTTGTAATTGCGGCCGCCGACCATCGCGCGGATTGCGCCGTCGGGCGTCATCGCCACCAGCGCGCCTTGGCTGACATTGTCCTTGGCGCCGTCCTCGTCGAGCGTCTGAGCGATCGCCGCTTCGGCGGACTGTTGCATCTTCGGATCGAGCGTCGTGGTGATGACGAGATCGCGGTCGCCGAGTCCGGCATATTCCGGAATCTGCCCATTGATCCAATCGGCGAAATAGCGGGTGCTCGGCCGGACGCGCTGCGCTACGGCCAGCTCCTTCTGTTGGTCGACCGCCGCCGTTTCCTGCGCTTGGGTTATGTAACCCTCGTCTCGCATGGCATCGAGGACGTGTTGCGCGCGTTCCGCCGCCGCCGCCTGATCGTGCGCCGGGCTGAAGCGCGTCGGCGCCTTGAGCAATCCCGCGATGGTCGCGGCCTGATAGAGCGAGACATCGCGCGCCGATTTGTCGAAATAGCGACGGGCTGCGGCGTCGACGCCGTAGGCCCCGGCGCCGAAATACACGCGGTTGAGGTAAATCTCCAGGATTTCGTCCTTGGTGAAGCGCCGTTCGAGCCAGACCGCGAGCAATGCCTCCTGGATCTTGCGCGTCATCGTGCGGTCGGGCGACAGGAACAGATTCTTCGCAAGCTGCTGCGTCAGGGTCGATCCGCCCTGCACGACATGACCGGCCCGTAGATTGGCGACCGCGGCGCGTACCAGGCCGATTACATCGACGCCGAAGTGATGATAAAAGCGGTGATCCTCGGTTGCGATCACCGCCTCCGGCATATAAGACGGCAAATCCTTGAGCTTGACCGGCTGGCCGAACAGATCGCCGAACGTGGCGATGACCTGACCGTCGTTGCCGAGCAACGTGACGGAAGGCCGTCGCGTGGTCGCCGTCAGGTCGTCGATCGGCGGCAGGGTCATCCAGAAATAGGCCAGCACGCCGATGACGATCACGGCCGCCCACACCGCGACGAAAGCGGCCCAATGCCACCACCGCTGCCCCAGCCGCTTCGGCGGCCGTGGCCGGCGGGGCGGCTTGCGGCTTCCGCCATCGTCGCTCGATGCCGGGGTCGGGCGCCGGCGGTTCGGCGCGGGCGGCGAGCGGCGGGCCGGCCGGTCGCTCGGGTCGGCGTAGAGCCCGCGACGGCGCTTATCGCTCATGACATTCTCTTAGCACGTTTCGGCACGCCCCGAGCAGGCGCCGACGGACCGCGAGGAAAAATTCGGAGCCGGCGTCTTGAACTCTACGCCCCTAGCGTTGGTATCATCCCCTTATGAGTGAAATGGGCCCGATCGCCGCCACCGAAGGACCGCCCGCGACCATCGACAGCCTGGCGCGAGATCTCGCCGCGTTGAGTTTGGCGCCAAGCGGAACCGTCATCGTGCACAGTTCGATGAAGGCGCTTGGCTATGTGGTGGGCGGACCGGTCGCGGTCATCGCCGCCCTCGGGCGCGTGCTCGGTTCCGCCGGAACCCTGGTAATGCCGACCTTCTCCAGCCAATTGACCGATCCCGCCTCCTGGGTAGCGCCGCCGGTACCGCGCGAATGGTGGCCGATCATTCGCGACCATGAGCCTGCGTTCGATCCCGTCGCCACGCCGACCCGGGAGATGGGTGCGATCCCCGAATTGTTCCGCACCCTGCCCGGCACGGTGCGGAGCGATCATCCCCATACGTCTTTCGCCGCGCGGGGACCGCAGGCGGACGCGATCGTCGCCGCGCATGGACTCGCCGACGCGCTTGGCGAGACCTCGCCGCTGGCGCGGCTCTACGAACGCGACACGCAAATTCTGCTGCTCGGCGTCGGGCACAGCAACAACAGCTCGATCCATCTCGCCGAATACCGGACACGGTTCCCGACCCGGCGGCGCGAGAGAAAAGGCGGACCGATCATGCAAGACGGCATTCGCAGGTGGGCGGTTTACGAGGATATCGCCTTCGATACCGGCGATTTCCCGGCCTTAGGTGACGCGTTCGCCGCGACGGGACAAGAACGGATCGGCCGCGTTGGCATGGCGAATGCGCGTCTGATGCGGCAGCGCGAGCTCGTCGGTTTCGCCGTGCGCTGGATGGAACAGAACCGCACGACGGTATGATTCTGACCCTGGTGATTTTCGCCGCGACCTATGTCGTGGTGGCGATCGGACGTGTGCCCGGCCTGCGGCTCGACCGGACGGGCGCGGCGCTGATCGGCGCGGCGCTGATGGTGGCGATCGGCGAACTGTCGCCGGACGAGGCCTACCGCGCCATCGATCTCGATACGCTGGCCTTGCTTCTCGGCATGATGATCGTCGTCGCCAACCTCCGGCTCGCCGGTTTTTTCGGGCTATGCCACAGCGTCATCGCGGCGCGCGCCCATCGCCCGGCGATGTTGCTGGTCGGCGTTATCGCGGTCGCGGGCGTGCCGTCGGCGGTGCTGGTCAATGACACGGTGTGCTTGATGCTGACGCCGCTCGTCGTCGAGACGGCGCGCGGCGCGAAACGAAATCCGGTCCCGTATTTGCTGGCGCTGGCCATGGCGTCGAACGCCG
>JASHUX010000458.1 GCA_030039775.1 Alphaproteobacteria bacterium
AGCGGCGACGGCGCCATCGTCGAAACGCTGTCGGGCTAAGCGCTATTTTTCCGGCAGTAATTTCTTCGCGCGCTCGGCCAGCGCCTTTACCGCGGTCTCGCATGCCGACGAGGTCGGCGCGAACGGCGCGAAGCACGTCACCTCCGCGACATAGCGGCCGACGCGGATGTCCGCGCGATAGGCCGGCGACACGTCCGGGATCGGCAGCGAAATATCGATATCGCCTTCGTTGTTGGTGATGGCTGCGCGGCGCGCATCCTCGCGTTTGGTTTCCGTCAGATAGCGGCCGGCGGCGTCCGCACTACGAAACGGGACGAGGGCCACTTCCGCGACATTGTTCGGATTTGCCGCGACGCCGTAGCGCCGCATTACCGGCCGCGCGTCCTTGACACTGTCGACCAGCAACCCACGCAGACGGCCGGACACGACCAATTCCGAATTCTGGCTCGACCAGATCCACGCCCAGGACTGCGGCGCGAACGTCGCAGTGCCCATCACCGGGGTGAAGGCGGCGTCGGCCGGCGGCAGCGTCTTCGCCAAATCGGACAACGCCGGGGACGCGAGCTTGCCGGAATCGAGTTGGCCCAGCCGGTCGACCACGATCTTCCCAAGCGCCGCCAACCGGTCGGGCTCCATGGTCGACGCGTCGCCCCCGACATCGACGCGTACGAGATAGCGGCCGAAACGGAAGCGCAGGGCAACCCCGCCCTCGTGCTGACTGTCCGCGGCCTGATGCAGGTAGCGGCTTTGGTCGCCAACCTTTGGGCCGTCGAGCGTCTCGCCATAATCCTGCCTGTCGACGGCGAGCGACGCGTCGAATTGGTCGGCCGCCTCTGCGGATTTGCCATAGAGGTGCAGGCTGGTGGCGATTTCCGCCGGCCCGTCATCGGGCCGCCCGAAGACATGCGTCATGACGAACGTATCGGCGCTCGCGTCGGGCTCGAGCCGGCCGTTGAATTCCGGAACGTCGTCCCACCATCCGCCCGGGTTGACGTCGGTAAGATCGCCCGCGTGAATTGCCGCCGCCAACAATTGCTCGGGCACGGCTGCGATCTGTTGTGCATGCGCGGCGTGCGCCAGCAGCGGCCCGCCCAGGAAGCCGATTCCGAACACCGCCGCCGATCCACGAAGCCGCCATGACAACGCCATGGCAAAAAACTACGGCAAGCACGGCAACGAAAACAGTCCCCCAGGCCTCATTGCCAATGGTGTACCGCGTCCTGGGCCACAGTCGGTTCGGTCAGTAACGTTGACGTTCTATCGGCTGGACCGGCCGCGTCCGTTCGTGAAACATGCACGGCAACAAACAAGCGGGAGGCACGGCATGGCACAGACAAACGCCATCGACATCAGCGACCTGATCGATACGCGGAAGCTAAGCGGCTTCAACGCGCGCATCGTGGTGATCTGCTGGCTGATCATGTTTTTCGAAGGCTACGATCTGGCCACTATCGCCGTTTCCGGCCCGTCGCTGATGCATGAATGGGGTGTCACCAGCCGCGCCTCCATGGGCTATGTCTTCAGCGCCGTTTTGTTCGCGACGATTTTCGGCACGCCGCTATTCGGTTGGATCGGCGACCGGTACGGCCGTAAGAATGCGCTGATCCTGTCGCTGCTCGGCATCGGGGTGTTCTCGCTGGCGACGATGTTCGTCCACAACCTCGAGCAGATGTTCGCCGTGCGCTTCTTCACAGGGCTCGCGATCGGCGGTATCGGCGCCAATTGCCTGGCGCTCAACGCCGAGTTCGCGCCGCGCCGCGTGCGCGCGACGCTGATGATCGTGATGTTCACGGGCATTACGCTGGGCGCAGCGATCCCAGGCGCGATCGCGCCGCGCCTCATTCCCGCCTATGGCTGGCAGGCACTGTTCTTCATCGGCGGCGTCACGCCCTTGATCATGCTGGTGGTGTCGGCGTTGTGGCTGCCGGAATCGATCAAGTTCCTGGTGCTGCGGGGACATAGTCCCGCCCGGGTCGAGGCGATCCTGCGCAAGCTCGATCCGATGGTGGCGCCGGGTGCGACGGCGCAGATCGTGGTCGCCGACGAGAAGGCGGCGAAGAATCTGTCGCCGGTGCTGTTATTCAAAGACGGTCTCGCGAGCCTGACGACGCTGCTGTGGATTATCAATCTGTTCAGCGTGATGACGTTGTATTTCTTGTCGTTCTGGCTGCCGACGGTGATGGCCAGTACGGCCTTCAAGACGGACGCGCCCTATTTCCAAACGCTGTTCCAGACCGGCGGCACGATCGGCGGCCTCGCGGTGGCGCGGCCCGTCGACAAGATCGGCCTGTTGCCGGTGTTCGTCATGTTCTTGATCGCGATCCCATTCTCGTGCTCGATCGGCTACACGACGGGATCGGAAACACTGGCGATGATCGTCGTCACGAACTCCGGCTTTTTCGTGCTTGGCTTGCAATTCGCGCTCAACGCGGCCGGCGCCTTGATCTATCCGACCACGTTGCGCGCCACCGGCTCGTCCTGGTCAGGCACGCTGGGCCGGCTCGGCTCGGTGGCGGGTCCGTCAGTCGCCGGCATCATGCTGTCGACCAGCATGTCGATTCAGACCTTCTACATGACGCTGGTGGTGCCGCTGGGCTTGGGCGCGATCGCGAGCTTCTTCTTCGCGCGGCTCTACTATCGCCGCTTCCAGGGCCACACCTTCGAACGGCAGCGGGTCAAGCCGGCGGCGGCGCTGGGAGATTAGTAACAGCCCGCCTCGCGGGCACGGCGGCGCACCAGCGCCAGAATCGCGTCGATGGTCGGCGTCTCGATGCCGGTGAGGTCGCCGAGCTCCGCCACCGCCGTCACCATCGGGTCGATCTCCATCGGCCGTCC
>JASHUX010000459.1 GCA_030039775.1 Alphaproteobacteria bacterium
GACCTCGTCTTTCTTGACCCGCCCTATCGCGAGGCGGTCGCTGCGCCGGCGCTCGAGGCGCTCGCCGAGCAGGGCTGGCTTGCGGACGGCGCGGTCGTGTCGCTCGAACTCCCGGGCAAGACCAATTTCGATCCGCCCCGAGGCTTTGCCCCGCTCGATACGCGCCGCTACGGCAAAACACGCATCGTGTTCTTGCGGTACGGCGACTAGATCGTCGTGGTCGGTGGTCGGCGAAAACGGCTATATCGTTTTCGTCGATCCCCCTTCGATGTCGATGAGCGAGCCGTGGAGCAGGCTGCCTTTTTTCGACACGATGAACGCGACCAAATGCGCAATGTCCTCGGGCTCGCCGATGCGCGTGATGTTCTGCGCCTTGACCATGCGCGCGATCACCTGGTCGACCGAAATGCCGTCGCGTTTTGCCACCGCTTCCATACCGACAATCTGGCGGTCGGTCCTGACCGGTCCGGGATTGACGGCGTTGATCTGAATCCCGTCGGCAATACCCAGTTCGGCAATCGCCTTGGTGAAAGAAAGGCACGCCGCGTTGACGGAACCCCCGATGGCGAAATGCGCGCCCGGCGTGCGGCCGCCCGCGCCGATGATGTTGACGATGGAGCCGCGGCGCCTTTTCAGCTCCGGCCAGGCCGCGCGCGTCAACCGCACGGTGCAATAATATTTGAGCGCGAAGCCGTCGATGAATTGTTCGTCGGTGAGCGACAGGAAATCGCCGCGCTGCGTGGCGCCCGCGTTGTTCACCACGATGTTGATGCCGCCGAATTTCTGTACCGTCGCAGCCGCAAGCTTGGCCGGCGCGTCCGGTTGGCGCAGATCGAGCGCCGTGAAATCGGCGACGCCGCGCGCGTTCGTGATCTCGCCGACCGTCTGCTCGCAATTCTTGGCATCGCGCGACGAAATCATCACTGACGCGCCTTCCTTCGCCAATTCCTGCGCGACCGCGCGGCCGATGCCGCGGCTGCCGCCCGTGACGATCGCGATCTTTCCCGAAAGCTCAAGCATGGCGTGCGCTCCCTCTGATTCCGCGCATCCTAGCCGACACCAGCGAGCGCAAGGAATGCGTCTTCGAGCGCGCGGGATTGCGTTTTGGCGTCGAAGCGCGCGACCGCCGTATTCCGGGCGGCGGCGCCGAGCCGGGCGCGCAGGTCCGGATCGTGGATCAATCGCGTCATCGCATCGGCAAGAGCGCGCGCGTCGCGCGGTGCTACCAACAAGCCGTCGGCGCCGTCCGCGATTGCTTCGACGATGCCGGAATGACGCGAGCCGATCACCGGCGTGCCTTGCGCCATGGCTTCGAGCACCACCGTCGGCAGGCCTTCCTCGTCGCCCGAGGCGGCGGTGACGCTGGGCACGATCAGGGCGAGGGCGCCGCGCATCCGCGCACGCACGTCGGCCGGCGGCTGCCAGCCGAGAAATTTCACGCCCGCCAGCGACGCCGCTTCATGCCGCAGATCCGCGCCGAGCTGCCCGTCGCCGATCAGCACCAGTTGCGTCGTGTCGCCGGTCTCGCGCACGAGCCGCATCGCGTCGAGCAGATGGGATGCGCCTTTCTTCTCCACGAACCGGCCGACGAACAGCAAGTAGGGTTCCGCCGCCGCGGGCGGCGCGACCGGCAAATCGGTTTCGATGCCGAGACGGATCACGCGGAGTTTCACCGCCGGGAAGCCGCGCCCCAGCAGTACGTCACGAATATGGTCGGAGACGCAATGGAACAACGCCGCGTCGCGCATCAGCGCCTCCATCCGGCGCTGATAGATGGTCGGAATGACGCGGCGGCGGTAATGCGTTTCCTTGGTGGCGTCGCCGCCATGGAACGTGACGGCGAGCGGCACGCCGAGCGCCCGCGCCAACGGCAGGGCCAAGGTGCCACCGCGGCCGAAATGCGCATGGATCAGGCGCGGCTTGAGCACCGCGAGATCGGGCCGCGACGGCACCCGGCCGAATTGTTTGAAAAGGGCGCGGTCGAAGGTACCGCCGCCGACGCGCACGATCGGCGCGCCGAACGACGCGGCCCCATCCTCGATATGCGAGCCGAGCCAGACCGGCGACAGCCGGTCGAAGCCTGAATACATCCGCTGCAGGAACGAAACCTCGGAACGCACCCCGAGACGGTCGCGATAGACCAGGATTACATTGTCGCGACCGCCGTTCACCCCGTCAGCTCTTGTTGCTGCCGCCCAAAATGCTGCCAAGCACGCCCCCAACGACCGCGGCCGCGGCGGCATTGCCGACCGCCTGGCCGGCGGTCTGGGGCGCGCCCGACGGCGCCGGCAGGTAATAGGCGATCTCCTCGGCCAGGTTCATGATCGGCATGCTTTGCAGCACGACGTGGCCCGGCCCGGTCACGGTGGCAAGGAACAAGCCTTCGCCGCCGAATAGGATATTGGAAAAGCCCGGCACCATCTGAATGTCGAAATGGATGGTCGGGTCCATGATGCCGACATGCCCCGCATGGACCAGGAGCTTTTCGCCCACCGTGAGATCGCGCTCGACGATCTCGCCCGAGAGATCGAGGAACACCGTGCCCGGCCCGGTCACCTTTTGGAGAATGAAGCCCTGCCCGCCGAACAGGCCGGCGCCGATATTCTTCTGGAACGAGATCGCGAAGGTCACGGTCTTTTCCGCAACCAGGAACGTCTCCTTGCGGCAGATCAGCGATTCGCCGGCGGCGAGCTGGATCACTTTGATGACGCCGGGAAAACGCGGCGCGAACGCGACATGACCCTGGCCTTTCGCGGTGAAATTGGTGACGAACAGCGAGCCGCCTGAAAGCGAGCGCTTGATTCCGGAAAATAGGCCGCCCCCCGTATTGGTCGCCATGTCGACCTGATCGTTCATCCAGCACATACAATTGGTCTGACTGTAGACCGTCTCGCCCGGTGCCAAGTCGATGGCCACGGTCTGCATCACCGTGCCGGTAATCGTGTACTTCATTACTGTCCCCCTTGATGCGTTGCGGCGGCACTATAGCAGTTTCGCAGTACCGTCACCCGGCGGGCGGCAAGCATCAACGGGCCGATCGTCTTTATCGGTTTTTCCCCGATCCCTATTCGACGCATTTGAAGTTCGCCGCGTCTTCGCTGTCGCCCGAGCCCTTGTACTGTGCGTGTCGCGGCCAAGCGCAGAGCGGGCGCGAGCGGCCGGGGACGGTGTGGCCGGTCGCGACGACGTAATCCGGCGCTTTGCCTTGCTCGACCCAATCCACCACCGCGGTCAGCAGGTCGAAATTGTCGAGCGCCGGACCGCCGCCGCAATGGAGCATGCCGGGCACGGCGAAGAAACGGCTCGATTGCGCGCGCACCTTGTCCGGGGCCGCCCGAGTCCTTCGCCATCTTTTCGTAATACTGCAGCGTGTCGAGCGGCGAGAACCACGGATCGCTCCAGCCGTGGAAATAGAGAATCTTGCCGCCATGGGCGAAAAAACTGGTGAGATTGGTCCATTTCACGGTGTCGGTGAGCTGCGTGATGCCGTTGGCCTCGCTGCGATCCTGGATCGCATCGACATCGATGGTCGGATAAGCCTTGGGATTGACGGGGCTGCTGCCGGCGCTGCGCAGGATGCCGGGAATGAAACTCTGCGCGTCGATGCCGGAATCCCACGGGAACGCCGGATAGACTTGCGTGCCACGCGAATTCTTCGGGCCCGCAAACGCCTTCGTCAGCGCGCCGACCTGCTGCGGCGAGAGGCATGACTCGGTCCCCCTTGGCATTGCAGCGCCGCCGGATCGAAGTGGCATGCCTTGGGATTGAAGATCATGCCATCTTTGACGCCGTCATCCGCATCGCACGCTTTGAGGATGCCGTCGACGACGAGCTTGCGATCGGCCGCGGAGAACGCCTTGGTCGGATCGGGTTTGCCCGCTGCATCCTTCGGCGCGATCTGCGTCATCTGATAATTGAACCAGGCGAGGCCGAGGTTCGACATGCCCGTGTTCATCGCCGGATCGCCCGAGACGATGCCGTCGAATTCTTCGGGATAGCGTTCCGACGCCAGCATGCCCTCACGCCGCCCGTCGAGCAGCCGGTGAAATAGGCATGCGTGGCAGGCGCGCCGAAATAGGCGGCAACGATCGCCTTGCCGGTGGCCGCGATCTCGCCGACGGACGAATTGGCGAAATTCAGCGTCGCTTCTTGATCGGCAAAAAACGACGGATCGAACACCGCGCCTTTGTGGCCGCTATCGGTCGCGATGACGGCGAAGCCGCGCGCCAGCGCCGGATCACCGCCCGCCGCGGTCATGCCGAGCGACGGGTTGATCGTGCCGTTGAGGCCGCCGCCGCCTTGGAACAGGAACCGCCCGTTCCATTTGTCCGGCAGCGCGATCGCGAAACCGAGCGCGTAAGGCTTGCCGCCGACACCGACGCGTTTATCGACCGTGCCGTCGGCGCGGCAATAGGACGGAATCGCGACGCCGACCGTCATCGGCGCCGGCGGCATCCATTGCACGGTGTTGGGCGGCGATTCCGGCACGGCCGTCGCTTTGTCGATGACGATGGTCGTGCCGGGAATCTTGAGGCCGACGAGCGCCGCGCATTGCATCGCCGGCCCGGTCGTCGGCGCGGTTTGAGCGCGCGAAGACACGCTGCAGAAAAGCGCCGTCGCCATCGTGAGCGCGGCTGCGCCGGTCGCGAAACGGTTCATTTTTCTTCCTCCCGACGACGTCAATTTTTCGTTGGCAGCATAGCGGTCGACAGAATTTGCTGCCGTAATCTTTCTGCAACTAAAATTTGCAAATTATTCGGGTAGGTCGCTAAATATGTGCACGTCATTGGAGGGGACCATGGCGAATCAGCTATCCAAGATCGGCCATATTGTCGTGTTGGCGCTGGAAAACCGGTCGTTCGACCAGATGCTCGGGTTTCTCTACACGGATCCGACGAACAACATCGTCACCCGCCCGGATTTCGAAGGGTTGACCGGCAACGAGACCAATCCCGATGCCAACGGAAAGCCGGTCAAGGTGTTTCGCATCGAGCCCGACACCAAAAACGGCTACTTCATGCCGGGGTGCGATCCCGGCGAAGCCTACCAGCAAGTCAACCAACAATTGTTCGGCTCGATCGAGCCGCCAGTGCCCCCCATCGCCACAAATCAAGGGTTCCTGAAAAATTTCGCCGCCAATCTTGCCCAGCGTGCCAAACAGCCCAGCTGGCACGTGCTACCGGGCACGGTCGCGACAAATATCATGGGGATGTTCGCGCCCGAGACGTTACCGGTGCTCTCGGCGCTCGCACGGGGCTATGCCGTATGCGATCACTGGTTCGCATCGGTGCCGACCGAGACGATGCCCAATCGCGCCTTCATGTGCGCCGCGACCTCGCAAGGCAAGCTCGGCGACAGCCATGTCACGCCCTTCACGGTGCCGAGCATCTTCGGGCAGCTTGAGAACGCCGGCATCGGCTGGTCGATCTATGGATACACCGCCGAGCCGCTGACACGTGCCGATTTTCCCGACACGATGAAGGCCGACAACAGCCATTTCGGAAAATTCAGCGACTTCAAAGCGGCGGCAAAGGCGGGAAAGCTGCCCGCCTACACCTTCCTCGAGCCGGAATGGTCGTCCACCGGCAACAGCCAGCATCCGAACTACGATGTGGCGTTTGGCGAACAGTTGATCCACGACGTGTATTACGCGCTGCAAGCCGGTCCAAACTGGCAGCAGACGCTGCTGATCGTCACCTACGATGAACATGGCGGAAATTTCGATCACGTGCCGCCGCCGCTCGGCGCGATGCCGCCGGACAATTCCGCGGGTCAGTTCGACTTCGACTTCAAACGGTTTGGCGTGCGCGTCCCGTGCGTCCTCATTTCCCCGCTGATCGCCGCCGGCACCGTATTTCGGGTTCCAACGGGAACGACGCCATTGGACCATACCTCGATCTTGAAGACGGTCGAGCGGCGCTGGGGATTGACGCCGCTCACGGCGCGCGACGCGGCCGCGCCCGACATCGGCGATGTCCTTACGCTATCGATACCGCGCACCGACGATCCGTTGGCCGGCGTGACGGTGCCACGTTCGGGTCGCACGCCGCCGGGCCCAAACGAACCGTCGCACTTACAGAAGGTCCACGCCGAAACCGTGTCCAACCTGGCGGTCGCAGACAGCAAGGGCCGGACCTATCACGAAATGCCGCGGCTGCGGACCGCGAAGGACTATTCGCACTACATCGGTCATCGCGTG
>JASHUX010000460.1 GCA_030039775.1 Alphaproteobacteria bacterium
GCTGCCGGCGCGCGGCCGGGCGGTCACGGCGGGCGACATCCTCGTGCTCGTACGACGACGCAACGCGTTCGTCGCGGAACTGATCCGCACCCTGAAGGAGCTAGGCGTCCCGGTGGCGGGCGCTGACCGCATGCGCCTGACCGAACAGCTTGCGGTCGAGGATTTGGTGGCGCTCGGTAATTTCCTGCTGCTTCCCGAAGATGAGTTGACCTTGGCGACGGTGCTGAAATCGCCGTTGTTTGATTGGGACGACGATCTGCTTTACGCGCTGGCGTGGCCGCGCGAGCGGCGCTCGCTCTGGGCCGAGCTGCGGCGGCGTGCCGCCGAGCGGCCCGAATTCGCTCGCGCCGCCGAGGAATTGTCGGCGCTGCTGGCGCAAGCCGACTTCGTGCCGCCCTACGAGCTTTACGCCGAGGTGCTGAGCGCACGCGGCGGGCGGCGGGCGATGCTGCAGCGCCTTGGGCCCGACGCCGCCGATCCGCTCGATGAGTTCCTGGCAGCGGCGCTGAGTTACGAGCGGATGCATGCTCCGTCGCTGCAAGGCTTTCTCGCCTGGCTAGCCGCCGGCGAAGCCGAAGTGAAGCGCGACCTCGACCAGCGCGGCCGCGACGAGGTGCGGATCATGACCGTGCATGGCGCCAAGGGGCTGCAGGCGCCGATTGTGATCCTGCCCGACACGCTGCAAGCGCCGACGCGCCTGTCCAAGATCCTGTGGAGCGCGGAAGCGCTTCCGCTGTGGAGCGGCCGCGACGGGCGCGCGCCCGTCTTCGATCTGGCGAAAGCGGCGGCGATGCGTCGCCGTGACCAGGAATATCGCCGCCTGCTCTATGTCGCCCTGACCCGCGCCGAGGACCGACTTTATATCTGCGGCTGGAACACAAGGCGGCCGGCGCCGACGGGCAATTGGTACGAGTTGATCAAGGCCGGCCTTGAGACGCGCGCGGTGCCGTACGATTTCGCCGTCGATGGCGCCGACGGCTGGTCGGGGACCGGACTGCGGCTCGAAGCGCCGCAGACCGCCGCGCCGGCCGGCGAGCGGCCTGAAACCGACCAAGCGCGGCCCGCGGTGTCAGAACCGGAATGGCTGCGCCAGCCGCCCAAGCCAGAACCGGCGCCGCCGCGGCCCTTGGCACCGTCGCGCCCCGTCCTGCCCGATCCGCCGGCGCGCTCGCCGTTGAGCGAGGACGGCGCCGACAATTTCCAGCGCGGGCGTCTGGTGCACCGGTTGCTGCAAAGCCTGCCGGAGCTGCCGCCCGCCGCGCGTGCGGACGCGGCGCGGCGCTATCTCGGCCTGCCGCTGCATGGGCTAACGGAGGCGCAGCAGACGGAGATCGCGGTGGAGACGGTGCAAGTGATGGAGAACGTGGCGTTTGCGCATCTGTTCGGGCCGCAGTCCCGGGCCGAAGTGCCGATTGTTGCGCTTTTAGGCGACCGCGCCATCGCGGGCCAGATCGACCGCCTCGTGGTCTTGCCAGATCGCATTTTGATTGTCGATTACAAGACCCTGCGGCCGCCGCCGCGCGACCCCGATTCGGTGCCACAGCCCTATCTCCAGCAATTGGCCGCCTATCGCGCCGCCGTCGCCGCCATCTTCCCGGGCCGCCCGGTGGAGGCCGCGATTCTCTGGACGGACGGGCCTTTATTGATGCCGATCCCGGCCGCGCTCCTCAATTTGTCAACCCCGGCGGGCGCATCCCAGCCCACTCCTGGCGCTGGCGCCATCGCTTGACGCTTTCTCTGACACTCCCCTAATGTTCGGGGTGTCGAAACCAGGAGCCGCCATGAGCGCCAACACCACCAAGACCAGCGATCAATCCTTCAACAACGACGTGCTCAAGGCGACCGGCCCGGTGCTGGTGGATTTCTGGGCCGAGTGGTGCGGCCCGTGCAAGATGATCGCGCCGTTCCTGGATGACATCGCCACCGATATGCAGGGCAAGGTCACGGTGGCGAAGCTCAACATCGACGAGAATCCGCAGACGCCGATGAAATACGGCGTGCGCGGCATCCCGACCCTGATCATGTTCAAGAACGGCCAGGTCGCCGGCATCAAGATCGGCGCCCTGCCGAAGAGCAAGCTGATGGAGTGGGTCCAGTCGGTGATGTAAGGCCGACGCCCGCGCTTCGCGCGGCAACCGGCGTCCCAATGTTTCACGTGAAACGCGTTTAGCGTAGAAAAGCGTACGGACATTCCCGCCGCGCCATTGACCTTTTCTGACGCGCGTTGACGGCGTGGCGGCGCGGCGTGTTGCTACAGCGCCGCGAGCGCGTCGGCGGCGTGTCGAGCGAAGAGGGTCGCGCCCTGGCGGTCGGCGATGTCCTTGGCGGTGACGAAAGCGGCACGCGCCGCGTCCTTGTTGGCGCGGTCGAGCGCCAACAGGCATAGGCCGCGCAGGCGGTGCAGCTCCGGCAGGTAGAACCCGACCCCCGGTTCGTCGATCACGGCAAGGGCTTGGTCGAGATACGCCAGGCCGTCACGCGGGCGTCCGGCCACAAGCATGATCTCGCCGGCCATGCCGAGATTGTGCTGTGGCAAGGGGCTGGCCGCGACCGCGCTTCCAATCTCCGCGTCGACCGCGCGCACCGCGTCGGCGATGCCGGCGACGTCTACCGCGTTCGCCCAAGCGATCAAAAGGATGCTGCTCGAACGCCACGACAAAAAGCCGAATTTCTCGGCAAGCGCCAGAGCGGGCCGAGCGCCGGCGAGCACCGCCTCGCGATCGCCGACGAATTGATGCGCCGTCGCGCTGTTGTTATACGCGTGCGCCATGCTGAACGGATGGTCGAGGGCCTCCGCGAGCGCGCGGGCGCGGGCGCTGAGATCGAGGAACTGGGTGCGGTCGCCCGCGATCTGCGCGGCGGCACCGGAAATAATATGGCCGCAGACACCGAGATCGTGACCGCCAAATTCCGCGCTTAAATGACGATGACGCGCCATGTCGTACGATGCAATCCCAAGCCGGCCGTGTGCGAGCGTGCCCGCGACGTCGCCGCGGAAAAATGCGGTCGACCAACTGCAATGATAGGCTTCGAGCAGATGGTCGCCGTCGCCGGAACGTCGCGACAGCACGAGCAGTTCATCGGCCCGGTCGCGCGCCAACGCGGTCTTGCGCGAGATATTGGCGTTGAGCCACAGGCCCCATTTGGCTTTGTAGAGACCGCGATCGTCGCCGATGCGTTCGCCGATTTCGGCGGCACGGGCATAGACGTCAGCTACTTCACCGCCTTGCATGCCGCGCGTGGCCATCAACGGCGGTCCAAGCTTGAG
>JASHUX010000461.1 GCA_030039775.1 Alphaproteobacteria bacterium
GGAATAGTCCGCCGCCGCCTTCTCGGCCCAGCCGCGCCACTTCTTGTAGGCGGCGAGCAAATTCTCCTTCGGATCGGGAATCACGAAATCGATGATCATGGTCGTGCCGCCGGCGGCCGCGGCGCTGGTGCCGGTGAAAAAATCCTCCGACGCCGTCGTGCCCATGAAGGGCAATTCCATGTGGGTGTGCGGATCGATGCCGCCCGGCATGACGAGCGCACCACCCGCGTCGATGATTTCGGCGCCCATGGGTGCGTCGAGCTTGGCGGCGACGGCGACGATCTTGCCGCCGTCCACCAGCACGTCATGCCGCGCGCTCGCATCTGCGTTCACCACCGTGCCGCCGCGAATCAGGATCGCCATGTCGTCCTCCACCAATGATGTCGCCTTGCCGTCGAGGCTATGACAAACTTGACCGATTGATCAAGGTTTGGGAGCCTCGAAGCCATGCCCGATACCGCCGCCACGGCCCGCGTGCCGAACGATCTCGAATCCTTCTGGATGCCATTCACCGCGAACCGCCAGTTCAAGTCGCGGCCTCGTCTGCTGGTTGGCGCCAAGGGCATGCATTATACCAGCCATGACGGCCGTCAGGTACTCGACGGCACCGCCGGCATGTGGTGCTGCAACGCCGGGCACGGCCACCCGAAGATCGTCGCCGCGATCCAGGCCCAGGCGGCCGAGCTCGACTACGCGCCCGCGTTCCAGATGAGCCACCCCAAGGCGTTCGAGCTCGCCTCGCGCATCGCATCGCTGTTCCCGGGCGATCTCAATCGTGTGTTCTATACCAACTCCGGTTCGGAATCGGTCGAGACCGCGCTCAAGATCGCGATCGCGTATCAGCGCGTCATCGGACAAGGCACGCGCACCCGGCTGATCGGGCGCGAACGCGGCTATCACGGTGTCAATTTCGGCGGCATCTCGGTCGGCGGCATTCCCAACAACCGCAAATTTTTCGGCACGGGATTGGGCGGCGTCGACCATCTGCGCCACACGCATCTTGCCGATCGCAACGCGTTCTCCCGCGGCGAGCCGGCGCATGGCGCCGAGCTCGCTGACGATCTCGAGCGGCTCGTCGCGCTGCACGACGCTTCGACCATCGCGGCCGTGATTGTCGAGCCGGTGGCCGGCTCGACCGGCGTGCTCGTGCCGCCGAAAGGCTATCTCCAGCGCCTGCGCCAAATTTGCGACAAGTACGGCATCCTCCTGATCTTCGACGAGGTCATCACCGGTTTCGGCCGGCTCGGCCCAGCCTTCGCGGTTGAGAAGTTCGGCGTCATGCCCGACATCGTGACCATGGCGAAGGGCGTGACCTCCGGCACGGTGCCGATGGGCGCGGTGATTGCGCGGCAATATATTTACGACGCGTTCATGACCGGGCCGGACCACGCCATCGAGCTGTTCCACGGCTACACCTATTCCGGCCACCCGCTCGCCTGCGCCGCCGGCCTCGCCACGCTCGACGTTTATCAGAGCGAGGGCTTGTTCGAGAATGCGGCGGCGCTCTCCGGTTATTGGGAAGACGCAGCGCATTCGTTGAAGGGGCTGCCGCACGTCGTCGACATCCGCAATCTCGGCATCGTCGCCGCGATCGAGCTGGCGCCGATCGCGGGTCAACCGACCAAGCGCGCGTTCGATCTGTTCCTGCGCGCGTATGAGCGGGGGCTGCTGATCCGGACCACCGGCGACATCGTCGCGCTGTCACCGCCACTGTCGCTGACCAAGGCGCATATCGATCAGATTTTCGGGACGCTAAGTACGCTCTTGAAAGCAGCCGCTTAGCGCCGCCGGCCCAGCGCCCACATCGTGATCGCGGCGGCGGCGGCGAGCGCCATCAGCGGGAGCATCGCCAGCGAAAAACTTCCCGTCGCGCCCTTCAACACGCCGACAACATAGATTGTCCCGAAGCCCGCCAGGTTCGACAGCGCGTTGATCTGCGCCAGGCCCACAGCGGCTGCGCCGGCGGCGAGCCATTCGGTCGACACCGCCCAGACCGGCCCTTTGCAGGCATAAATGCCGGTCACGGCGACCGTCAGGACGATGATCGTTCCGGCAAGCGACTGAAACACCAGCGCGCCGGCCAACCCGACCGCAATCAGCGCCAGTGGCAACACGGTGTGCCACACGCGTTCGTGCAGCCGGTCCGAGCGACGCCCCCACCAGATCATTGCCAGCGACGCGACGGCGAAGGGGATCGCGTTGACTAGGCCCGTCTGCATGTTGGTAAGGCCGAACGCTTTCAGCATCTGCGGCGACCAGAGCTGGATGCCGCTTGAGTTCGCGGTCGTGCCCGCGAGCACCAGCGCCATCGCCAATACCCGCCCGTTCGACAGGACGCGCCATAACGATTGCGACACTACCGGCCGCGCCGCCGCGTTCTCCGACGCCAGCCGCGTCGTCAGCCAATCGCGCTGCGCCGGGTCGAGCCAGGTCGCGTCGCGCGGCCGGTCCGTGAGCACGAACAAGCACGCAATGCCCAGCAACACCGCCGGCACGCCCTCGAGGATGAACATCCATTGCCAGCCGTGGAGGCCAAGCCAGCCGTCGGTGCCGAGCAGCGCCGCCGAGATCGGCGATCCCAGGAAAGCCGAAATCGGCACCGCGACCATGAACCACGAGATCATTCGCGCGCGGTATACGGCCGGAAACCAATAGGTGATGTACAGCATCACGCCGGGAAAAAATCCCGCCTCCGCCGCGCCGAGCAGCAGCCGCACCAGATAGTACGAGTACGGCCCGACGATCAGCGCCATCGCCGCCGCGACGATGCCCCAGCTCACCATGATCCGTGCGATCCAGCGCCGCGCGCCCACGCGCTCCATCGCGAGATTGCTCGGCACCTCGAAAATGAAATAGCTGACGAACAGCAGGCCGCCGCCGAGCCCAAATACTGCCGGCGACAGATGCAGGTCCTTGTTCATCTCGAGCGCCGCGAACCCGGCATTGACGCGGTCGACGAACGAGATGAAGTAGCACAGCATCAGAAACGGCACGATGCGCCACCCCACGCGCCGCATCGTGGCGGTCTCGATTACGTCGGGCACGGTGGTTTCAGCCGTTGCGGTCATTATTCGATTTATACCGGCACCAGGACCTGGGGGTAACTCGTCTTCGGTTTTTTGTGCGACCTGGGGACAAGTCCAAAATCCGTGGCGCATCATCGTCTTAGGAGCCGCGGGCTTGTGCGTGTCAGGGGAATATCCCGTGGACCGTAACGCCTTGATGAAACGAGACAATTTCGCCCATACTAGGCACCTTCCGGGGGCGACATGACCGTTACCGAGGCTGAAACCAACCCGATGTCCGACGACAGCGCCGATACCAAGACCGGTCGCCCCGACGCCGGCGTTCAGCCGCATCAGGTGATTCGCGAATATGTCCGTTCGGGCATCATCCTCGCTGCCGATCCCATCGCGCCGGAGCAGATTCAGCCGGCGAGCATCGATCTGCGCCTCGGTCCCCATGCCTATCGCGTCCGCGCCAGCTTCTTGCCAGGCGCCGGCACAGAAGTGCTGCGCAAGGTCGAGGCGATGGACCCATATCATATCGATCTCAGTCACGGCGCGGTGCTGGAGACCGGCAAAGTCTATGTCGTGCCGTTGCAGGAATCGCTGCAGCTGCCGCAGCATGTGCGCGG
>JASHUX010000462.1 GCA_030039775.1 Alphaproteobacteria bacterium
AGCGCAACGACGCGCTGACTGTCGCGGACGTGGTCGCGATGCGCCCCGAAGGCGTTGTGATCTCGCCGGGCCCCAGCGTCCCCGAGAACGCCGGCATTTGCATCGAATTGGTGCAAAAGGCGGGGCGGATCCCGGTCCTCGGCGTGTGTCTCGGCCATCAGGCGATCGGCGCCGCGTTCGGCGGCCGCGTGATCCGCGCGCCGGAACCGATGCACGGCAAGGTCAGCCGCATGTTCCACGACCGGACCGGCGTGTTCGCCGGCCTGCCGTCGCCGTTCTCGGCGACGCGCTATCACTCGCTGATCGTCGAGCGCGCCTCATTGCCGCTGGAGCTTCGCATCACGGCGTCGAGCGAGGACGGGCTGGTGATGGGCCTCGAGCATACCGAGCGGCCGATCCACGGCGTACAGTTCCATCCCGAAAGCATCGCAAGCCAGCACGGCCACCAGATTCTGCGCAACTTCCTGACGCTGGCCTCGGGGAAAAGCCTCGCCGCTTAGACATAGTTTTCCCTCACACTCTGAGGCGATAGAAAAACCAGCCTTAACCTCCTGCTATCACCCATTGGCGACGCTCTGATATAAGCCCCGCATGAGCGACGATTTCCGCGCGGTATTGGCGAAAGTGGCGGCGGGCCAGGTCCTGAGCGAGGACGAGGCCGCGGCCGCGTTCGACCGCATCATGTCGGGCGAGGTGACGGCGTCGCAGATGGGCGGCTTCCTGATGGGGCTGCGCGTCCGCGGCGAGGCGGTGAGCGAGATCGCCGGCGCCGCCCGCACGATGCGCACCAAGGCGCTCGCCATCGAGGCGCCGCCCGGCGCCATCGACACGGTCGGCACCGGCGGCGACGGCTCCGGCAGCTTCAACATCTCGACCGCCGCCGCCCTCGTTGCCGCAGGCGCCGGCGTGCCGGTGGCGAAGCACGGCAACCGCAATTTCTCGTCGAAGTCGGGCGCCGCCGACATCCTCGCGGCGCTCGGCGTCAATCTCGATTGCGACATGGCGCTGGTGCAGCGCGCGATCTGGGACGCCGGCATCTGTTTTCTGATGGCGCCGCGCCACCATAGCGCCACCCGACATGTCGGGCCGACCCGCGCCGAGCTCGGCACCCGTGCCATCTTCAATCTGCTTGGGCCGCTGTCCAATCCCGCGGGCGTGAAGCGCCAGCTCGTCGGCGTCTTCGCGGCGGAATGGGTGACGCCCGTCGCGGAGGTGCTCGGCCGGCTTGGCAGCGAGCATGCCTGGGTGGTGCATGGCGACGGTCTCGACGAGATCACCACCGCCGGCACCACGCGCGTCGCCGAGCTCAAGGACGGCAAGGTCCGCGCTTTCGAGCTGACGCCCGAACAGGTCGGCCTCAAGCGTGTTACGAAGGACCAACTGAAGGGTGCCGAGCCCGCCGCCAACGCGGCGCGGCTGCGCGCGCTGCTCGACGGCGAGGCCGGGCCGCTGCGCGATGTGGTACTGCTGAATGCCGGTGCCGCCCTGGTGATCGCGGGCAAGGCGTCGGCGTTGCGTGCGGGCATGGACCTCGCGGCGACCGCGATCGATAGCGGCAAGGCGCGACTGGCACTCGACCGGCTCATCGCCGTGACCAACGGCCGGTCGTTGCCGTGAGTGACACGCTCACCCGCATCAACGCGTACAAGCGCGAGGAGATCGCGGCCGCGAAGGCGCGCGTGCCGCAAGCCGAGATCGAGCGCCGCGCCGCAACGGCGTCGGAGCCGCGCGGTTTTGCGGCGGCACTGGCGCGGACGGTCGCGGCGGGACGCTACGGCCTCATCGCCGAGATCAAGCGCGCGTCGCCAAGCCGGGGCCTGATCCGCGCCGATTTCGACGTTGCCGCGCTCGCCCGGGCCTATCGCGACGGCGGCGCATCGTGCCTCTCGGTCCTGACCGACGCGCCGGAGTTCCAGGGCGCGCTCGATTACTTACGTATCGCCCGCGAAGCCGTTGATCTTCCGGCATTGCGCAAGGATTTCATGCTCGATCCATACCAGATCTACGAGGCGCGGGCCTGGGGCGCCGACTGCATCCTGATCATCATGGCGTCGGTCTCGGACGCCGAAGCGCAAACGCTTGAGGATACGGCTTTTTCGCTTGGCATGGACGTGCTGGTCGAGGTCCATGACGAACCGGAGCTGCGCAGCGCACTCGCGCTGAGGTCGCCGCTGATCGGCATTAATAATCGTAATCTTAAGAGCTTACAGGTCGATCTTAGCACCACCGAAAGCCTCGCCCGGCTGGTCTCGAAGGACCGGATGCTGGTCAGCGAAAGCGGCCTCGGTTCGCCCGCCGACCTCGCCCGCATGGCGCACGCCGGGGCGCGCTGTTTCCTGATCGGCGAGTCGCTGATGCGCCAAGGCGACGTCGCTGCCGCGACTCGTGCCCTGCTCGCGCCCGCGTCTGCCGCGGCGTCGGCATGAATAAACTCTCGCATTTCGACACCAAGGGCGCGGCCGTCATGGTCGATGTCTCGGCGAAAGGCGAAACGGAACGGCGCGCCACGGCCGCCGGTTCGGTGGTGATGAAACCCGAGACGCTGGCGCTGATCCGGTCCGGCGGCACCAAGAAAGGCGACGTGCTCGCGGTGGCGCGGCTGGCCGGCATTATGGGCGCTAAACGAACGTCCGATTTGATCCCGCTTTGTCACCCGTTAGGCATCGATTCGGTCACGATTGAGCTCGTTTGCAACCAAAAAAGACACGCGGTCGACATAGAAGCGACCGTGAAAATCACCGGAAAAACCGGGGTCGAGATGGAAGCGCTGACCGCCGTTTCCGTCGCCGCGCTGACCATCTACGACATGTGCAAGGCGGTCGATCGCGGCATGCGCATCGAGAATATCCGCCTCACCCACAAATCCGGCGGCAAGTCCGGAACCTTCGACGCGCCATGATTCCGGTCGAGGAAGCCCGCGAGCGCCTGCTCGCTATGCTGACGCCGCTCGGCACCGAGCAAATCCCCGTCGGCGAAGCGTTCGCCCGCGTGCTCGCGAACGACTTAGCCGCGCGCCGCACCCAGCCGCCCTCGGCGCTGTCGGCGATGGACGGCTATGCCGTGCGCGCCGCCGACGTTGCGCAAATCCCGGCGCGGCTCAAAATGGTCGGCGCGGTCCCGGCCGGCAAATCCTATGAGGGGAAGCTCGGACCCGGCGAAGCGGTGCGGATCTTCACCGGCGCTCCGCTTCCCGCCGGCGCCAATGCCATCGTCATTCAGGAAGACACTGACCGCGACGGCGACACCGTCATCATAAAGGAATCGAGCCCGGTCGGGCGGCATGTCCGCGACGCCGGCCTCGATTTCCGCGAGAGCGACACGCGCCTCAAGGCGGGCCGCAAGCTCACCGCGCGCGACGTCGGTCTTGCTGCCGCGATGAACCGCCCGTGGCTTACCGTCTATCGCCGGCCCCGCGTCGCAATCCTGCCGACCGGCGATGAAATCGTGCTCCCCGGCGAGCCGGTCGGGCCGAACCAGATCGTCAGCTCCAACAGTTTCGCGCTCGCGGCGCTCGTCCAGGGGTGCGGCGGCCTTCCCATCGCGCTGCCGATCGCGCCTGACGACCCGCGCGCGCTGCAAGAGGTCGCAGCGACGGCGACCGGCATCGATCTCCTTGTGACCACCGGTGGTGCGTCGGTCGGTGAGCACGATCTGATCCGCGACGCGCTCGGCGAAACCGGGCTGGTGCTCGATTTCTGGCAGATCGCGATGCGGCCCGGGAAACCGCTGATGGTCGGTACGTTCCGCGGAACGCCGATGATCGGCCTGCCCGGGAACCCGGTCTCGACCATGGTATGCTCGCTCCTGTTCCTGAAGCCCGCGATCGAGAAATTGTCGGGCCTATCGCCGTCGGTCCCGGCGCTGCAAAAGGCTCGGCTTTCGGCGCCGCTCAAGGCCAATGACCGGCGGCAGGACTATCTGCGCGCGACCCTCACGCACGGCGCGGACGGCGCGCTCGAAGTGACGCCGTTCGGCAAGCAGGATTCGTCGATGATGTCGCTCTTGGCGGCGGCCGACTGTCTGATCGTGCGCCCACCGCACGCGCCCGCGGTGATCGCGGGCGATCCGGTCGATATCATGCCTCTCGCCGGCGACCCGATCCCCCTGTAGGACCGGTCCGGCCTTTCGCCTGTTACTAGAGGCGAGATGGACCAAAACCGCGCGATCGCCGAGACCATCACCGCCGATATCCCGGCGCGGCTCGACCGCCTGCCCTGGTCGCGGTTCCATCTGCTTGTCGTGATCGCGCTCGGCATCACCTGGGTGCTGGACGGACTCGAAGTGACCATCGTCGGCGGCATGGGCGGGGTGTTGCAGGACAAGGCCACACTGCATCTCACGGGCACCGAGATCGGCTCGGTCGCGTCGGCCTATGTCGTCGGCGCCGTTTCCGGCGCGCTCGGGTTTGGTTGGCTGACCGACCGCATCGGCCGCAAGCGCATGTTCTTCATCACGCTCGCGATCTATCTCGTCGGCGTGTTGCTGTCGGCGTTCAGTTGGAGCTTCGCCAGTTTCGCGGTTTTCCGCTGCATCACCGGGCTGGGCATCGGCGGCGAATACGCCGCCATTAACTCGGCCATCGACGAATTGATGGCGGCGCGATTGCGCGGCCGCATCGACCTCGTGATCAATGGCAGCTTCTGGATCGGCGCGGCGCTCGGGTCGGGCGTGGTCAGCGTGGTGCTCGATAAGCGGCTGTTTCCGATCGATATCGGCTGGCGGCTCGGCTTCGTGATCGGCGCGGTGCTCGGGTGCATCGTCCTTTTTCTGCGGCGATGGGTGCCGGAAAGCCCGCGCTGGCTCCTAACTCACGGCTATGAGCACGAGGCCGAGCGCAATGTCGCCGAGATTGAACGCCGGGCCGAATTTCACGGCGACGACGCGCCGCTCCCCCGCGCGACGTTCCATCCCGAATCGAGCTTTGGCCTCGCGCGGTTGTTCCGCTGTTTGTTCCTCCTTTATCGCCGCCGTACTGTTGTGGTGCTGGTGTTGATGGCGTCGCAGGCCTTTCTCTATAACGCGATCTTTTTCACGCTCGGCCTGGTGCTGACCGAGTTCTATCACGTGCCCGCCGCGTCGGTTGGTTCCTATATCCTGCCCTTCGCCGCGGGCAACTTTCTCGGGCCCTTGTTGCTCGGGCGTTGGTTCGACACGATCGGCCGGCGTGCGATGATCGCCGGCACCTATGTCGTTGCGGGCATTTTGCTGGCGGTGACGGCATGGCTGTTTTCGGAAGGGCGTTTATCTGCGGACGAGCAGGTCGCGGCATGGAGTGTCATCTTCTTCTTCGCGTCGGCCGCCGCGAGCGCAGCCTACCTCTCTGCAGGAGAGCTGTTCCCCCTCGAGATTCGGGCGTTGGTAATTGCGGTCTTTTATGCCGTCGGCACCGGCGTTGGCGGCGCAATCGGGCCTTATCTCTTCGGGCGGCTGATCGATACGGGATCGCGGCAAGCGCTGTTCGACGGCTATCTCCTGGCCGCGGGATTGATGATCGCGGCCGCCGGCTTCGAGCTCGCGCTCGGCGTCGACGCTGAGCGACAACCGCTCGAATCGATCGCCGAGCCGCTTTCCGTTCGGCCGCAACAGATTGGGGATTTATATACTTGACTCCCTCGCCTGTTTTTGCTACGTTCTTGGCAGAAAACGAGGCGGCTATGAGCAAATCGACGATTTCCACCTATCAGCTTTTCGCGATGTTCCCCGACCAGGAAACGGCGCGGGTGTATCTGGAAAGCCGCTTGTGGCCAAATGGCCCGCGCTGCCCTGTGTGCGGCATTGGTGATCGTATTACCGCCCGCGCTGGCGGTTACTATCGCTGCAACCAATGCAAAGAGGATTTTACCGTTCGCACCGGCACGATTTTCGAGCGGTCGCATGTGCCGCTGCACAAATGGATTCACGCGATGTATTTGCTCGTGACCGCGCGCAAAGGCATTTCGTCGGTGCAGCTTTCGAAGGAACTCGGCATTACCCAAAAGTCCGCGTGGTTTGTTCTCGGGCGGCTGCGCGAGGCGTGCGGCGATGACTTGTCGGTGCTGCGCGGGATCGTCGAGATCGACGAAATGTATGTCGGAGGCAAAGAAGAAAATCGCCACAACAACAAAAAAACTGTGCGTGGTCGCGGCGCTATGGGCAAAACCCCGGTTCTCGGTATGCGGGAACCCGGCGGCAAGACCAAGGCCATGCCAATCGAAGATACGAGCCGCCACACGTTGAGCCGTGAGATTCACAATAACGTCGAAATGGGTTCGATCATCTATTATACGGACGAACACGCGGGGTATGACAAGCTCGGCAAGGATTATCTGCACTGGACGGTTAACCACCACGATGGTGAATACGTCCGCAATGGTGGTGTTTCCACCAACAGCATCGAAAGCGTATGGGCGGTAATGAAGCGCGGCGTGTATGGCGTTTACCACCACGTCAGTCCGAAGCATATGCACCGCTACGCAGACGAGTTCGCTTTCCGCCTCAATCAGGGGAATGTGAAGCGCCATACGCTCGACCGGATTGACAGTTTCGTTGACGGGGTTGCAGGAAAAAGGCTGACGTATAAAATGCTGATTCAATGAGTGTTCCGAAAACACCCGAGATACTTGATCGCATCGTCGATAAGGTTTTGGCCTATAAGCCAAAGCCCAAGTCGAGCGCCGCGAAAAAACGCAAGCGCGCGGCGAAAAAGAAAGAACGGGAGTTAGCCCTGGCAAAATAGCGGTCATTTTATTGTTTCCGCCAAGCCGCTCTAACGAGCTTAATCGTCGCCCATACGAAAAGACCGAATGCCGCGATCAAGGGGGCAAAATAGATCGCGATGTTTACGATAACCGTCTCTGACCATACCGCTGGAATTGTTCACTGGTACCTACTGGGCGGCGACGTCCTCGCAACGATAGCGGTTGGCCTCGGGATACTCTGGGAAGCCGAATCACTAGAGCGGAATCCGGTCAGGTTCGAGCATAACCAGAGTTGGCGAAGAAGTTGGCGCATTCGTGCGGCTGGAAGAGATTGAGCAGTTTTCCGATGCGCTGCCAGAGGCCGTCGATGGAACGCTCCTGAGCCTTGCGCAGGTGGGCCTTGAGCTTGGCGATCGCCTGTTCGATCGGGTTGAGATCGGGCGAGTAGGC
>JASHUX010000463.1 GCA_030039775.1 Alphaproteobacteria bacterium
AAGTCCTGCCGAAGTGAGGTCAATCGCCAATTTCTCGAAAAGCCGCGCCGCCTCCGCGTAGTTCTTCATGTCGAATAGCGCCATGGCGATGCAGTGATCGGCCTCGAAGCCGCCGCCCGAATTTGACCATTGCTTCGCGCGCGCCAGGGCGGCTTGCGGATCCGTTTCGGCCTCCGCGACGCATTGGTCGTGTTCGCTCGTGGGATCGCTCGCCCGAGGCGCGGCAAGCGCGGTCACTGTTCCCCATACCGCGGTCATCAACACTGCGCCGGCGGCGCAGCGCCGGAGTTTGAGAAGCGTGCTATTCGCCCGGCTCGGTAACATGTCGGTTGGCGATCCGCGGTTGCGGTTGCAACGCCGGCTGTTCGGCGCGTCCGAAAAAGCGCCGCATACGCTCTAGATAGACGTAGATGACGGGCGTGATGAACAAAGTTAGCGCCTGCGATACAAGGAGTCCGCCGACGACCGCCAAGCCAAGCGGACGCCGCAATTCGGAACCCTGGCCGAGCCCGATCGCGATCGGCAATCCGCCCATGATGGCCGACATCGTGGTCATCATGATCGGCCGGAAACGCAGAAGACAGGCTTCGTGGATCGCGTGTTCCGGCGTGGTGATGCTTTCGCGCTGCCGGGCGATGGCGAAATCGATCATCATGATCGCGTTCTTCTTGACGATGCCGATCAACATCACGATGCCGATGATCGCGATGATGCTAAGGTCCATGTGGAACAGCATCAAGGTCAGCAATGCGCCAAGGCCCGCCGCCGGCAAACCCGACAAAATCGTAATCGGGTGGATGAAACTCTCATAGAGAATGCCGAGCACCATGTAGATCACGAGTACAGCCGCGATCAGCAGCATGCCCTGGCCCGCGAGCGATCGTTGGAACACCTGGGCGGTGCCTTGGAAGCCCGTTGCCACCGTGACGGGAAGGTTCATGCTCCGCTCAAGCTGATGAATTTCCTCGACCGCCTGGCCCAGCGATACGCCCGGCGCCAAATTGAAGGATATCGTGACCGCGGGCAGCAAACCCTGATGGTTGATCAACACGGGACCAAGCTCGGTGCGCAGATGCGCGACCGCCGATAGCGGAATCGGTTGGTTTGCCGCGTTCCGCAAATAGAGTTTCGAAAGGTCCGACGGATTCCGTTGGTATTTCGGTTCTACCTCCAGGATTACCTGGTAGTCGTTCGCCGGCTCATAGATTGTCGAGATCTGGCGAACGCCGTAGGCGCTGTACAGCGTTTGCCGGACTTGATCGACCGTGATCCCCATGGACGACGCTAAGTCGCGGTTGACGTCGATGATGAGCTCGCGGTTCTTCAATTCGAGATCGGAATTCACGTCCTGAATTCCGGCCAGCTTTACAATGCCGGCTTGCAGCTTGGGGGCGATCTCGTACAGCTCCTTGGTATCGCTGTCTTGGACTGTGTATTGATATTGACTGCGCGCCAGACGCCCGCCGACGTTGATGTTCTGAATCGCTTGGAAATATGTCTGGACGCCGGGCAACTGCGCGACCTTGCGGCGGAGACGCTGAATTACCTGTTCGATCGTGTCCTGGTTCACCCGCTGGTCGCGGTCCTTCAGCGTGACGAACATTCGGCCGTTGTTGAGGCCGGGGTTGAACGGCGACGAGCCGATGAACGATCCGACGTCGGCGACATCGGGGTCGGATTGGACGATCGCGGCAACTTCCTGTTGATGCGCGGCCATCGCGTCGAACGAGATGTCCTGAACCGTCTCCGTCGCGGCGAGAATGAGGCCGGTGTCTTCGTTCGGAAAGAAGCCCTTGGGAATGACGTTGAAGACATACAGCGAGGCCACCAGCGACAAGATTGTCACAAACAGCGTGATCAGCTTGAACCGAAGTACCCGCGTCAATGCCCAATCGTAGCCGCCGATCAAGTGATCGAAGCCGGCTTCCGAGACGCGATAAAGCCACCCATGCCGGCGTCCGTGTTCGCTCCGTAACAGTCGCGACGCCAGCATCGGCGTGAGCGTGAGCGACACGAAGCCGGAGATCAAAATCGTCATGCTGATCGTGACCGCGAATTCGCGGAACACTCGACCGACGATGCCGGCCATGAATAGAACGGGGATGAATACCGCAACGAGCGAGAAGGTGATCGACAAGATGGTAAAGCCGATTTCGCGAGAGCCGTTGAAGGCTGCCTCGAGCGGTTTTTCGCCGTTCTCAACGTGCCGGACGATGTTCTCGAGCATGACGATGGCGTCGTCGACCACGAAGCCGACTGACAGCGTCAGCGCCAGCAACGACAAATTGTCGATCGAATAACCCATGACATACATGCCGGCGAAGGTGCCGATGATCGACACCGGTAGCGCCAGCGCCGGAATGATGGTGGCCGTGACGTTCCGCAAGAAAACGAAGATCACCATCACGACCAGGAAAACTGTGAGCATCAGCGTGAATTGCACGTCGCTCACCGAATTGCGGATAGAGATAGAGCGATCCACCAGCATTTTAACTTCGACCGACGGCGGAATCTGCAGCCTGAATTCCGGTAACAACGCCTTGACGCTGTCGACGACCTCGACCGTGTTTGCGTCTGGTTGGCGGAAGATTGCAAGAATGATCGACCGCTTTCCGTCGTACCAACCGGCGACGAGATTGTTCTCCGCGCTGTCGACCACCTTCGCGACGTCGCTGACGCGGACCGGCGCGCCGTTGCGATAGGCGACGACGATCGGTCGGTAGTCCTTGGCTTTCGCCAGCTGATCGTTGGCTTCGAGCGTGTAGCCGAGATGCGTACCGTTAAGCTGGCCTACGGGCGTGATCGTATTTGCAGCCGAAACCGCGTTCATCAGATCGTCGAAGGACAGGCCCTTGGCCGCCAGCGCCTCGGGATTGGCCTGGATGCGCACCGCAAATTTCTGCGCGCCATAGACCTGGACCTGCGACACGCCCGGCAACATCGAAATGCGCTGCGCCATCAGCGTCTCGGCATACTCGTCCATGTCGTAAAGCGTCATGGTGTCCGAGACGAGCGCCAAATTCATGACGGGCTGGTCGGCCGGGTTGAGTTTGATAAAACTGGGCGGCGCCGGCAATTGCGGCGGCAAGTAGCGTTCGGCGGCCGATATTTCCGATTCGACGTCCAACGCGGCGCCGTCGATGTTGCGATCCAGTTCGAATTGAATGGTGATCGCGGTCGCGCCTTGACCGCTGGTCGAAACCATCGAATCGATGCCGGCAATGTTGGAAAATGCCTTTTCGAGCGGGGTCGCCACCGCCGAGGCCATGGTGTCCGGGCTGGCTCCGGGAAGCGATGCCGTGATGAAGAGCGTCGGAAAATCGACCCGCGGCAGGGCCGCGACCGGGAGCAGCCGATAACTGAACATTCCAAAAACGACAAACGCCAACATCAACAACGTCGTCATCACCGGACGACGGATGCACAGTTCGGGCAGCGTCATGAGGACTTATCCGGCTTCGATGCACCTTCGGTACCGCGGATGGTAACACGATTGCCGTTGGTGATTCGTAGCAGCCCTTCGGTGACGACGCGCTCGCCGGCCGACAATCCTTTCGAAATGACGCTGGTGCCCTCGATCGTACGGCTTACCGTCACGGTGCGATATTCGGCCTTGTTGTCCTTGGTGATCACATAAACGTAATCGCCGGTCTGGCCGACCTGAACCGCCGCCGAGGGCACGACCAAAGCGTCGTTCTGTACCGACAGGTCGACGGTGACATTGCAAAACTGTCCTGGCCATAGCGCTTCGGTCGGGTTGTCGAAGGTTGCCCGCATCAGAATCGTTCCCGTCGTCGGGTCGATGCTGTTTTCGAAGAAGGTCAACAGACCTTTCTCAGGTGTGCCCGATGCTCCGACCGGCGTCGCGAAGACCCTGACCGGCCCTTCCGTCATCGCCTGGCGCACCGGCGGCAAGTCCGCTTGCGGCAGGGGGAAACTCACGTAAATCGGTTTCATCTGATTGATGGTCGCCAGCGGCACGTCATTGGCCTTGATGTCGTTGCCGACCTTTTGATTGACATACCCGATGCGGCCGTCGATAGCCGCCTTGATGGTGAAGTAACTGAGCGTAACCCGTGCACTTTCGACCGCGGCCTCGTCCGCTTTGACCGCCGCCGACGTCGATTGCGCGGTTGTAGTCGAGGTGTCGAGTTGCTGGCGTGAGACAAATTCCTGTTTCGCTAATGGTTTATAGCGATTGACGTCGCGAAAGGCGTTGGCTTGTTGCGCCTGGTCTCGGGCAAGGTTTGCTTGCGCGAGATCGAGTTGCGCCTGCTGGAAGCGTGGGTCGATCGTCATTAGGACTTGGCCCGCGGTCACGGCCTGGCCATCCTTGACGAGGACCGCGGAAATTTCCCCATCGACACGAGATCGCACCGATACCGAGGCGATGGTTTGCACCGTCCCGACCGCATCGAATTGGACCGGCATCGGCTGGACTTTGACCGTTGCGACGACAACGGGCACAGCCGGAGGCCCGCCCAGTGAATTCGGCCGAGTCTGGGAATGGGCATCGCTCGCGACGAGCGCCTGATAACCAAATCCAGCCGCGGCCAAAACCACCAGAAAGCCGCTCGCGATCCATACCCGCTTCATCGTTAACCTTTCGCCGCGGCGCCGCACGATACGGTGCCCCCGATCCCCCAAACCCGCCCATTATAGGAAAGTCCGGCCTGTCGTGAGTAGGCTCCGGGGCGACGCAGCATCCCCGCGTCCCGCGCATAGCCCCGTGCCGCCGGCTCTCGTCCCGTCCGGTGAATACAGGGTTGGGAACAATTTGTAAATTGCGCTGCGGTTACTTTGCTAACATTCTCTTGAAAACGGGGCGAACGACCGCGGACGCTGGTCGGGGGATTCCGGTGATTTGGGAGCGAGAATGCCGATGGGCGGGTTCGAGAATGCCCTGCGGGCGCTGGGGGAGCGCAACTACCGCACCTACACGATCGGCAATGCCATCTCGCTGATTGGCACGTGGCTGCAGCGGATCGCTGTGGGCTGGTTGGCGTGGCAATTGAGCCACTCCACGGTATGGCTGGGCGTGGTCGCTCTCGCCACCACCGCGCCGGGCTTTGTCCTCAGTCCGCTCGCCGGCAGCATGGCCGACCGCATCGATCGTGTCCGGATGATTCGCGCCTCCCAGATATTCGCGACGGTGATCGCGATAGCCTTGGCGGTCACGACCTATACCGGCGACATCACCATCGTCGGTCTATTCCTGCTGTCGCTCACTCTCGGTGCGGCTAACGCGTTTAACCAACCGGCGCGATTAGCCTTAATATCGAATTTGGTTCCGCCGCCTTTGCTCGGGTCCGCGGTCGCGCTCAATTCGCTGGTATTCAACACGGCTCGTTTTATTGGTCCAGCGATTGCCGGAGTCGTTATCGCGAACGGCAGCGTGGCAATGGCTTTTGCTCTTAATGCCCTGAGCTATGTCGCCTTTGTCGTCGCGTTGCGGGGATTGCGGGACGCCCCACCGCAACGGCCGGGCCGCAGCCAACGGATAATCGCCCATACCATCGATGGCTATTCGTACGCGATCCATCATCCGGGAATCGGCCAAATCTTGCTGTTATTTGCACTGACGGCTTTCAGCGTGCGGGGTTTCGTCGATTTGTTCCCAGGCTTCGCCGATGCGATCTTTCAACGGGGTCCGCAAGGTCTGGCGTGGCTGACAGCGACCATGGGTGCCGGCGCCATGGTGGGTGGCATGTGGATGGTGCGCCGTGAGGGCATTCGCGGCCTGACCAACCTCATCGTGACCCATACCCTGATCATGGCGCTCGCTATCCTGACGTTCGCCGCAAGCCGCAATTATTGGATAGCGCTCATCGCCCTGTTCTTCGCAGGGTTTGCCATGATTTCAACGGGCATTGCCGCGCAAACACTGGTCCAGACGGTTGTCGATCCGGAGAAACGCGGCCGCGTCATGGGGCTGTACGGCGTCTTGTTCCGCGCCGGGCCGTCACTCAACGCGATGGTAATGGGCTGGATTTCGTCGCAGCTCGGCCTACAGGTCACCGTGGCCTGCGGAGCCGGACTGTGTTTGCTTTATTGGTTTTGGGCACGGTTGCGGCGAGAATCGATGGAGACGGCACTGGAATTGGCAGCACGAGGCGCCGCCGAGTAAGACAGAGTCTTAATTAGGGGGAATACCGATAGGAAGGGCTGCGCCGTGGCGCAGTACGGACTGGGCCGCATCGGTATAGCGGCCGTCGGCCTCATGGAGAACGAGGCCGGCACTCAAGCGGGTCGGGGAGGCGACCCCTTTGCGCGCGCGAACGATCACGCGCTTGGCATCTTTGCAGTTTCCTGGCCACAACGGAAAGACAACGATGTCACCGGCATGGAATGCAAGTAGGGCCAACAGGCTTTCAATTCGATCCGCGCGGTGGATGAACGTGATCGTGCCTTTGGGTCGTGCCATGGTAAACGCGAAGCGAACCCAGGCAGCGAGATCCGCCTCGCCCTCGATATTTGATCGGGCTTTCGTTCCGACTTGAGATGGCGTTGCCGTGCCGGCCGAAAAATAGGGCGGATTGGCCATGACATGCCCGAAGCTCTCAGGCTCCAGCCGCCGCGGCCGCTGCGGCAGACTGCCCGTCAGAACCATGATCCGATCGCCGAGCCCATTCCGGGCGGCGTTGTCGCTGGCGAGCCGAACCAGCCCACGATCGGCGTCGATTCCGACAATACGACAGTCGGCTATGCGAAGCGCAAGGCACAGCGAAGCGGCGCCGACGCCACAGCCGAGATCGAGCACCGCATCGCCGCTCCGGGCGGGGACGGCGGCGGCGAGAAATACCGGATCGATTGCCGTCCGATAGCCGCGGGCCGGCTGCATCAGGCGGATGCGCCGGTCCAACAGGAAATCCTCGGTGATTCCTTCCTGCGGCTTGTCGGCGGCGGGCGATTCCCGCTCGGTCACGTCGAATGCCCGCTTGCGTCGCGCAGAATCGACAGGGCTCGCTCGTGGTCGCGGTCGGCCACCATCAAACGACGCTGCACGGCACCAATACTGCCTTCGATGACGCTGGTATGTCCGTCCAGAACGAGCGTTTCGATGCCCGAATCCGCCAAAACCGCGCGCGCCCAAGACAGGAAAACCAGATCGTTGCTTCGGGTAAGCTCTTTCATACTGTGGTCGGCGTAAATTTGGTGGCAAGGGGACGTGGGCTTGACCGGTCCTTTGAGCGGCTTATGCTCGCTTCACATTATCATGCCGTCAAGCTAGGCGGCGTAACACCGGAGTTTGACGTGGCGGTGCCTGTAAGTCCTGTAAATGCAGGTGAGCAACAGGCGAAGCCGCAAGCTTCACTGGAAAGTCTGACTGTTCTGTTGAAGAGCGATCTCGCTCGTGTCAATCGATTGATCGTCGAGCGGATGCACAGCCCCGTGGCGCTGATACCTCAGCTGGCCGGCCATATTGTGGCGGCCGGCGGCAAGCGGCTTCGTCCAATGCTGACATTGGCGACATCGCGCCTTTGCGGTTATACCGGCGACCGGCACGTCGCGTTGGCCGCCGCGGTGGAGTTCATTCATACCGCGACTTTGTTGCATGACGATGTTGTCGATTCGAGCGATTTGCGGCGCGGCTTGGCTACGGCAAACGCGGTGTGGGGAAATAAGCCCTCGGTCCTGGTCGGCGATTTTCTGTTCAGTCGTGCGTTCGAATTGATGGTCGAAGATGGATCGTTGCGCGTGCTCCAAATTCTGTCCCGCGCGTCCGCTGTGATCGCCGAAGGGGAAGTGCTGCAGTTGATGACGTCGAACGACACGACGACCGATGAAGATGCGTATCTCCGCGTCATCAGGGACAAAACGGCGGAGCTGTTCGCGGCCGCGTGCCGGATCGGCGCCGTGCTGGGCGATAACTCGGACGACGAGGACGCCGCGCTCGACGCGTTCGGCCGCAATCTCGGCGTCGCATTTCAATTAATCGACGACATGTTGGATTACTCGGCGCGAGAAACCGAACTCGGCAAATCAATCGGAGACGATTTCCGCGACGGCAAGATCACCCTACCCGTCGTGCTGGCGTTTCGCGCCGGCAACGAATCCGAGCGCGCGTTTTGGCGCCGCACGCTCGAAGACCAGGATCAGCGCGACGGCGATCTCGCGCGGGCTGTCGAATTGATGAACCGGCACGACTGTCTTTATGCGACATGGGAGCGCGCGAGCCACTACGGCGAATTGGCACGACGGACGCTGGCGTCGTTCCGAGACTGCGCCGAAAAGCGGGCGCTGTTGGAAGCGATCGACTTCTGTCTCGCGCGTAAGCACTGACCGTCTTTGTCGTTTGCGGTTGCCGCCTCGCCCAGAAGGCGGTATATCGCGCGCCGGCCGGAGTGTAGCTCAGCCTGGTAGAGCACCGCTTTCGGGAGGCGGGGGCCGGAGGTTCAAATCCTCTCACTCCGACCAATCCGCAAAATTCGTCATGATGCCGGATTGGCGTCGAGCAATGCCTCGAGCTTGGCGATTTCCGCTTCGGCGACGGCGCGATCGTTTTCCGTGGGATTGGCCGCGCTTGCCTGGATACCGCTTGCCACGGCATGGATCGCCTCGAAGCTCGCGAGGCCGGCCTGAACCACCTGGATCGCCAGCGGCAAGTATCGCGCCAACAACCCCAAGATCGTCAATCCGAGGGTCATGGTGAGGCCCCTTTGACGGGGATCATCAGCTCGGCCGCGGCCAATTCCTTACGGGCATTCGCGATGAGCCCGCCGGCATCCGCCTGAGGCGACGCATCGGAGAAATCGCGTAGCGCATAAATGCTGTCGTGCAGCTTGATTTGCGTGTCACGCAATTTCGCGATCAACGCTGGATCGCTGCAGGGGGTGCCTTGCGGCTTGGGACAGTGCGGCAACATGGTATAGGCGGCGGCGGGCACCAGGAATTTGTTGACATATTCCAGTTCGATCGCTGTTACCGCCTGTTGCGATGTCGGCACGGTAACGACCGTCGGCGCGGCGCAGCCCGCAAGCAGCAGCATGCCCGTTATTGCTATTCGCCGCATCTCAGTTCCCTCCGCTCGACGGCGCCGGCGTTGCACTTGCCTGGCCATTGGCCGCAGTCGTCACCAGGCTTGCAACGACGTTGGCCAACCAGCCGCTATCGACGGCGGTCGCCGCGGTGTTTGCCGCGGCACAGGCCGGCGTGACGTACTCGGTCTCGGCCGATTGAATTGTGGTCGCGGCCCCGCCCTTTGCAAGGGCATTCGCCGTCGCCTCGGCTGCGGGCACAAGATCGTTACAGATCGTTTCGAGCGCGGACGCGACTTGCGGCGCATCGGCCGCGGCGGCGCTGACCACCGACGATATTTCGGAGCACGCTGCAACGGCCGTCAGCGACGCTACGGCGGTCGCGACGGCGAGATATTCAAGCATCTGTTTCATGCGAATCCCTCCTGCTCAGGAATTGGTCGTTGGCGGCTGTGCGGACGAAACGCCAAATTCCGGTAAGACGATGGCGAGTAGACTTGCGACGGCCGTAAATACGCCGACGATCGCATGCCATTCGTCGGGAGCGACCGAGACGCCGGCTATTCCAAGCAAGGTCGCCAAGCCGGCGTAGGACGACGGCACAAGCGCCGCCTCGACGGTTCGTATAACGGTCGTTGCGGATCGGGCGTCACGGCCAGGATTCCGCTCTCGCCTTCGATCATCACGTCGCGCGCATCGGCGGCGGTCGGCGCCACCAGCGCGATGCGGCCGGCGCGGCCGCTCTCTACCTGCGCCCGCACCCATTCGGCGCCGGAGCGCGTCTTGCCGAAGCCGCGTCCCGCCAAGAGCAGCCACACCAGCCAGTCGCCCGGCGGCGGCAATTGCTCTTGCCGGGCCACGGTCAAGGGCCAGTCGCGCTCGACCGTCGCCCGCAAATCGTCTGGCAGCGCCGCCAGCACGCGCGCACGCTCTTCGTCGTTGAGGTGCGCCAACAAGGACCGAATTTCGGCAACCGCGTCGTCCGCCGGAGGCCCTTCCGCCATCGCCATCGCCTCGCGGCAAAAAAAAGCCCCGGCGGCGCTAAGCACCCCGGGGCGGAATTCTCATGATGGCGATTCTATAGCACATCTCTCCGGTTTTGTCAAGAACAAAATAGGAACATAGACCGCGGTTGCGCCGAACATCTGTCCTTCCGCCGTTATCTGTGTCACGACAGCCGCCATGAAACGCATGCCGCCTATTGCGATGCTTTTGCTCCTTGCCGGCTGCGAGACAATGGGTCTCGGCGGCGGCCAGGATTTCCACGCCATCGTGGATTGCGCCAAGCAGCATCCGCCGCCGCCGCAGGCCAATGTGGACCAACTGGGGCTGATGCCGGTCTATCTCACCAAGTCAGGCGACGTCCACGACCCGGCGGTGAAGCAATGGTTCGCCGACATGGATTCCTGCACGGCGAAATACCAAGCGGCGGAAGCGAAGAAATAGTGGCTGCCTAGCGGAAATTTGCCGATTACGTCTGGCACTGGCCTATCACTGCCGTGCGCGAACGTCAGCTTGGAGGCGCTCCAGGGCGGTTCCCAGTTCGTCGGCGGCAGCGAGGTCGCGCGGGTTTTCGGATGAGAACATCTGGTCAGCGGTGGACGCGAGGACGCCGCCGTTGGCCAAATCCTCAACGCTCGCGAGGGGTGGCGCCGCAAAAAGGCGAGCGTAGGGCGCCGACAGATAGACGATCCAGCCTGGATTCCAAAACAGCGTTGGCGGTCGGATCGGCCGCCTCGCGATTTCTTGGCGTGTCATGTTCGGTCGGGGCGGCATGCGTAGTCGTCGATAGGTGAAGGAAAAAACGCCGCCCCACCGCGGCTCCCAAGCCGTGATCAGTTGCTTCAAAATCGCCGAGATCGTGGCGGGATTGACGAGATCGGCGTTTTGCCCATCCCGGCGAGGCAGATGGAGTTCCACCCAGTTCGGGCACGGTAAATGCGACGCGTAGCCCCCGGCGTGAACGATGAAAGACAAACCATGCGAATCGTTGTGTCCATTCCATGCGGATATGAAAAACCCGACTTCGGGCCACGGCGTCCGGGCGGGGTCATCCTTGCGGGCAATCCCCCGTTCGAAGATCGTCGCCAATTCCTGGATGCGCGGCGGCATGGCACAAAAGGGAGCATTGGCCTTCGACGGCGTCATTGTCTTTTTATTCCAGTGCGCGAAGGCCGCGTTGGTTTGCGCGAGCCCCCCAAGCATCGTCGCCAACCGCGCGGCGCATTCCTGCGCCGTCTCCTGCCGATTTCCCCAATATATTTGTATCTGGAACGTGTCGGTCATTGACGTGTGCCCCGGGGTCGATAAGGTTCGTACTCAACTGTTACATTGTCGTAGCCAGCGAACCTTTCTCTGAAGTAATCGGCAACCTCCGGTTCGGCAAAATACCAAACGATCTGGCGTCCGGTGCGGCACCCACTTGCCGCTCGATTTGGATTTAATGAAATCTACTCGGTTCCATCACCCTTCGGACCATCCCCGCGTTCCTTCAATACTTTTTCGATCTCTTTCTTGAACGCGGTGCGGGCGCGCTGCACCTGTGCGTTGGAATAGGCGCCAGCGGCCGGCTGGCTGCGCGGGCGGTTGAGGCCGAGATGGCGGCCGAGCGCGTCCAACGCCGCGCCTTTGTCGTGGAGCTTGATGCGGCCCTTGTGCTTGCCGGTCAGCCACAACTGCTCGATGGCCGCGGCGTCGTTCTCGGAAATCTCGGTGTGCTCGCGCAGCTCGACGCCGTTTTTGCCCCACACCGCGAGATTGCCGATATTGGCGAAACCGATTTTGGCCCATTCCCGCATCACGCGGTCGGCGTCGATCTCGAGCCGCTTGGCGCGCGCCGCCATGCCCTCCGCGATCGCCGCCTTGATGTCCGGCTTGCGTAACAGCACGAACGACGCGCGCCGGGCATAAGCATGCTTGTAGCCGGCGCGTTCCGCCGCTTTCGTCGCGTTGAGGTCGATCAGATATTCGCGCACGAAAATCTGCTGCTTCGCGTTCATGGGCCTCTCGCCGGGCAACAAAAAAGCGCCGGCGGAATCGCTTCGCCGACGCTATACGCATTGTGCCGAATATATATCACAAAAAACC
>JASHUX010000464.1 GCA_030039775.1 Alphaproteobacteria bacterium
CAACCCGGTCCTTGCCGCCTTCTGGCGCGACGCCGAGACGAAAACGCCCGCGCCGCGCTGAGCAGCGGCTTATTTCTTCGCCGCGATCTTGTCCTGCGTCTTGGTCTCGAAGTCGCTCGCGTCGTGGCGTTCCTGAAGCTGTTGCGACGGTTCGCCGAACACGCGATTGACCATGCGCCCGCGCTTCACCGCCGGGCGTGCCGCGATTGCCGCCGCCCACCGCCGCGCGTTCTTGTATTCGTGGACCGATAGGAACTCGCCGCAATTGTTGTACATGACGCCGTCGAGCGCGAGCAGCCCGTACCACGGGAAGATCGCGATGTCGGCGATGCTGTAGCTGCCGGCGACATACTCGACCTCGGCGAGGCGCCGGTCGAGCACGTCGAGCTGGCGCTTCGTCTCCATCGCGTAGCGGTCGATGGCGTATTCGATCTTGGTCGGCGCGTAGGCGTAGAAATGGCCGAAGCCGCCGCCGAGATAGGGCGCGCTGCCCATCTGCCAGAACAGCCACGACAGGCACTCCGCCCGGCCCGGTGTGTCATTCGGGATGAAGGCGCCGAACTTCTCGGCGAGATGCAGCAGGATGGCGCCGGTCTCGAACACGCGGATCGGCGCCGGGCCGGAGCGGTCGAGCAGCGCCGGGATTTTCGAGTTCGGGTTGACCTTGACGAAGCCGCTGCCGAACTGGTCGCCATCGCCGATCTTGATCAGCCAGGCGTCGTACTCGGCGCCGTTGTGCCCTAAGGCCAACAGCTCCTCGAGCATGATCGTGACCTTGACGCCGTTGGGCGTGCCGAGCGAGTAGAGCTGCATCGGATGCTTGCCGACCGGCAGCTCCTTGTCGTGCGTCGGGCCGGCGATCGGCCGGTTGATGTTGGCGAAGCGCCCGCCGGCGCCCTTGTTCCAGACCCAGACTTTCGGCGGGACGTATTCGGTGGTCGTGTCGGCCATGGCGCTTAGCTCCGGTTGGTTCAGGCGGCGCCAACATAATTGACCCTCTCCTCATTGAGGAGAGGGTAGACGATCGCGATAGCGATCGGCGGGTGAGGTGTTAATCCCGAACTGGGCGTTGACCACCTCACCCTCCCAATCCTTCGGATCGGGCCCCTCCCTCTCCTCAAGGAGGAGGGGGTAATGGTACCCTTGTCCGCATGAGAGTTATGGAGCCATGATCCCCCGTTACTCCCGGCCGGAAATGAGCGCCATCTGGGCGCCGGAAAACAAATTCCGCATCTGGCTCGACATCGAAATCGCCGCCACCGAGGCGCTGGCGAAGGCGGGCGCGGTGCCGGCGAGCGCCGCCAAGGCGCTGCGCGACAAAGGCGCGTTCGAGGTCGACCGCATCGACGAAATCGAGCGCGAAACCAAGCACGACGTCATCGCCTTCCTCACCAACGTCGCCGAGCATGTCGGGCCGGAGGCGCGCTTCGTCCACCAGGGCCTCACGTCTAGCGACGTGCTCGACACCTGCCTCGCGGTGCAGCTCAAACAGGCGAGCGACATCCTCCTCGCCGACCTCGACGCGCTGCTCGCCGCGCTAAAGCGCCGCGCCCACGAACATAAGCTCACGCCCATCATCGGGCGCAGCCACGGCATCCATGCCGAGCCGACCAGTTTCGGCCTCAAGCTCGCGGGCTTTTACGCCGAGTTCGCGCGCGCGAAGGCGCGGCTCTTCAACGCGCGCGCCGAGATCGCGACCTGCGCTATTTCCGGCGCGGTCGGCACCTTCGCCAACGTGCATCCGAGCGTCGAAGATTACGTCGCGAAGAAGCTCGGCCTGACGCCGGAACCGATCTCGACCCAGGTGATCCCACGCGACCGCCACGCCATGTTCTTCGCCACGCTCGGCGTCATCGCCTCGTCGATGGAGCGGCTCGCCACCGAGATCCGTCACCTGCAACGCACCGAGGTCGGCGAGGCCGAGGAATTTTTCGCGCCCGGGCAAAAAGGCTCGTCGGCGATGCCGCACAAGCGCAACCCGGTCCTGAGCGAAAATCTCACCGGCCTCGCGCGGCTGATACGGGGCATGGTGATGCCCGCGCTCGAGGACGTGGCGCTGTGGCACGAGCGCGACATTTCCCACTCGTCGGTCGAGCGCAGCATTGCGCCCGACGCCACTATCGCGCTCGACTTCGCGCTGGCGCGCCTCGCCCAAATCGTCGACAAGCTGGTGGTCTATCCCGAGGCGATGCGCCGCAATCTCGACAAGCTCGGCGGGCTGGTGCATTCGGAGCGCGTGCTGTTGGCGCTGACCCAATCGGGCATGAGCCGCGAGGAGGCGTACCGCCTCGTGCAGCGGCACGCCATGCGCGTGCTGGCGGGCGAAGGCCGCTTCGCCGATCTCCTCAAGGGGGATGCGGCCGTGACCAAGCGCCTAAAATCCAAGGACCTGGACGCCCTGTTCGACGACGCGCATCATCTGAAGCACGTCGACACCATCTTCCGCCGCGTGTTCGGCGCCTAACGGGGTTGAGGCAAAGGGGTAAGAGCATGAGACAAATCTTGGTCGTTGCCGCCGGCCTGGCGGCGCTTGCCGTCACGACGTCGACCGCGTTCGCGCAATATTACCCGTCGATCCCGGCCTCGCCCGGGCCGAACAAGCCCATGGCGTATTTCCAGCAGGACGATGCTGTGTGCCAGCAATGGGCCAACCAGCAGGTCGCCTACGCCCAGCAGCAGGCCAATAACAGCGTCGGCGCCGGCGTGGTCGGCGGCGCCATCGGCGGCGCGATCTTCGGCGGCATTCTCGGCGGCGGGCGCGGCGCCGCGATCGGCGCGGGCGCCGGCGCGGT
>JASHUX010000465.1 GCA_030039775.1 Alphaproteobacteria bacterium
TTTGCCGCACCGGCGCGCAGCGCGATTAGCGGCGCATATTCCTTGCTGTGATAGAAGCGACGCGCCGCCTCGTAGGTCGGGAATTCCAACACCACCACACGCTTCCATACCACGCTGCCTTCGACCGGTTCGATCGTCCCGCCCCGCACGATAAACCGCCCACCATATTGGGCGATCACCGTGCCGACCTTTTGCCGGTACTGGTCATAGATCGCCGCGTCGTAAATATCGAGATTGGCGATGAGATAACCGGCCATGGCGCTCCTCTTATTTTTTGGTGGGCGATGACGGGATCGAACCGCCGACATCCTCGGTGTAAACGAGGCGCTCTACCGCTGAGCTAATCGCCCTTCCAGAACGGAGCATAGCATAAATGTCGCAGCCCGTTGGCGTGGGTCATCGCCAAGCGTAGCATCCCGCCATGATGAAGAAGCTGCAAACCGGCGTTCTGTCCTTACTAATCACGGTCGCAATCGCCCTGGGCGCCCAGGCGCAAACCTCGGGCAATATCACCGTGCAATCGATCTGGGCCCGCGCGACGCCGCCCGGCGCCAAGACCGCCGCCGTTTATCTGACGCTGGCGAACAACGGCACGACGGACGACAAGCTTGTCGCCGCATCGACGCCAATCGCCGGGATGGCGGGCCTTCACACCGAGATCATGGATAATGGCGTGATGAAAATGCGTCCGCTCAAGTCGGTTGACGTGAAACCCGGTGGCACCGCGACGCTAAAGCCGGGCGGACGCCATATCATGCTGATGGGGCTGAAACAGGCGCTGAAACAGGGCGATCATTTTCCGATTACGCTGACGTTCGAGCACGCACCGCCGCTGACCGTGCAGGTCGAGGTCGCCAAGGTCGGCGCCGCCAAGCCGGATATGGGCGACATGCACGGCATGAAGGGCATGTAGATTGAGGTCGCGCCGTCTGCGCAATCTCGTCGTTCTGATCCCCCTGTTGGGCGCGGTCGCCGGCATGGGCGTGCTGGTAAGCTATTCGGTAACGCTCTACCGCCTGTTCTGCGAGGCGACCGGCCTCGGCGGTACGACGCAACGCGTCCTTGCCGACACAGCACAGGAATCGGCGCGAACGGTGACGGTAAGCTTCGACGCGCAGGTGGCGGATGGCTTGCCGTGGGAATTCAAGCCGATGCAACAGCACGTCACGGTGCATCTGGGCGAGGAGAAGCTCGTCTTCTTTTACGCCAAGAATCTGAGCGACAAGCCGGTCATCGCGCACGCCACGTTCAACGTGACCCCGACCAAGGCCGGCCCCTATTTCAACAAGATCCAGTGTTTCTGCTTCAGCGACGAGCGCTTGGCGCCGGGCGAGGACTCAAAAATGCCGGTCGACTTCTATGTCGACCCGGCGATGGCGAAAAACAGCAACGCATCTGACTTGTCGAACATCACGCTGTCCTACACATTTTTTCCGGCGGCGCAGCCGAACGACATTCAGGAGCTGTCGCGTTTCGATCCAAACACGCCGCCGAGCGCGAAACGAGGCAAAGCGATGTTCGCGGAGCGCTGTGCCGCGTGCCATGCATCCGACCGCAACATGGCGGGTCCGATGCTGAGTGGCGTCTTCGGCCGTGAGGCGGGGACCGCCGCCGGTTATCCCTATTCGACGGCGTTGCGTCAGTCTCATATCGTTTGGGGCATCGACAATCTCGACCAATGGCTCGCCGATCCGCAAGCCCTCGTTCCAGGGGCAAAAATGCCGATCCGCGTTCTCGACGCGAATACACGGCGCGACTTGATCGCTTACCTTCGGGAATTGAGCGCGCCAAATAAAGAAGCGGCGCGCTAGGCCTGCGGCCTATTTGTTTACATCTTCCTTGAGGCCCTTACCGGCGCGGAATTTCGGCTGTCTTGAGGCTGGGATGTGTACCGGCTCGCCGGTGCGCGGATTGCGGCCCTCGGAGGCGGCGCGTTTCGTCACCAGGAACGTGCCGAAGCCCACTAGGCGCACTTCTTCGCCCTTGCGCAGTTCGGCCGTGATCGAATCGAGTACCGCCTCGACGGCTTTTGCCGCATCGCTCTTTGCTAACCCGGATGTTGCGGAGACGGCGTCCACGAGCTCGACCTTGTTCAACATAGCCCCCATCGGTTGGTTGGCAGGGTAGCGCCGGACGCATCGAGGCGTCCCGCGCGTAAAGCATCTAAATCCGCGATCTTCGCCGCGTCAATCGTGAAGGACGGCGCGCCAAAGGCACGCCGTCACAATTCACCGCTCGATCAATGCGTCAGGCCCGGATGCTCCTCGCCTTCGACCTCGGATGGGGGAACGACCGACGGACGATCGTCCGTTTCCTCCTTCCATTCGATCGGCACGAGTTTCTTGGTCAGCGCGTGCAGCAGCAATTCGTCGACAGTCGCGACGGGAATGATGGTCAGGCCGCGTTTCACGTTATCCGGAATTTCGGCCAAATCCTTTTCATTCTCCTTCGGGATCAACGCGGTCGTGAGCCCACCGCGCAACGCTGCCAGCAGTTTCTCCTTCAAGCCGCCGATCGGCAGCACGCGGCCGCGTAGCGTGATCTCGCCGGTCATAGCGATGTCGCGCCGCACCGGAATGCCGCTGAGCACCGACACGATCGAGGTCACCATCGCAACACCGGCCGACGGGCCGTCCTTGGGCGTCGCACCTTCAGGCACGTGGACGTGAATATCCTTGCGCTCGAAGATGGTCGGCGGAATGCCGAAGGCGTAGCTGCGCGACTTGACGTAGCTTTCCGCGGCCTGCACCGACTCCTTCATTACGTCGCCGAGCTTACCGGTCGCCGTCACGCGGCCCTTACCCGGCACGGTTACGGCCTCGATCGACAGGAGTTCGCCACCGACTTCTGTCCAAGCCAAGCCCGTCGTGACGCCGACCAGATCGGTCTCCTCGACCTCGCCGAAGCGGAACTTACGCACGCCGGCGAACTTTTCGAGATTGCGTCGCGTCACCGCGATCCTCGTCAGCTTCTTCAAGAGAAGCTCCTTGATCGCCTTGCGCGTCAGGTTCGCGATTTCGCGTTCCAGATTCCGCACGCCGGCTTCGCGTGTGTAATAGCGAATGACGTCGCGCAACGCGTCGTCGGTGATCGACCACTCGTCCTTTTTCAGCCCGTGCTGGGAAACCTGCTTCGGGATGAGGTGCCGCTTGGCGATCTCGACTTTCTCATCCTCGGTATAGCCGGGCAGACGGATGATCTCCATGCGGTCCATCAGCGGCTGCGGCATGCGCAGCGTGTTGGCCGTGGTGACGAACATCACGTCCGACAAGTCGTAATCAACCTCGAGATAATGGTCGTTGAAGGTCGAGTTCTGCTCCGGATCTAGCACTTCAAGCAGCGCCGACGTCGGATCGCCGCGCCAATCGGTGCCGAGCTTATCGACCTCGTCCAGCAGGAACAGCGGGTTCGAGGTCTTCGCCTTCTTCATGCCCTGAATCACTTTGCCGGGCATGGAGCCGATATAGGTGCGGCGATGGCCGCGGATCTCGGCCTCGTCACGCACGCCGCCGAGCGACATGCGGACGAAGTTGCGCCCCGTGGCGCGCGCGATCGACTTGCCGAGCGAGGTCTTGCCGACGCCCGGCGGGCCGACCAGGCACAGGATCGGACCTTTGACCTTATGCACGCGCTGTTGCACGGCGAGGTATTCGAGGATGCGCTCCTTGACCTTTTCGAGACCGAAATGGTCGGCGTCGAGCACCTTCTCAGCCGCGGCGATATCGCGCTTCACCTTGCTCCGCTTCTGCCACGGAATCGACAGCAGCCAGTCGAGGTAATTGCGAACCACGGTGGCCTCGGCGGACATGGGCGACATGGTCCGCAGCTTGCGCACTTCGGTCAGCGCCTTCTCGCGCGCCTCCTTCGACAGCTTGGTCTTGTTGATGCGCTGCTCGAGCTCGCCGAGTTCATCCTTGCCCTCATCGCCCTCGCCCAGCTCTTTCTGGATCGCCTTGAGTTGCTCGTTGAGATAGTACTCGCGCTGCGTCTTCTCCATCTGGCGCTTGACGCGGCTGCGGATGCGCTTCTCGACCTGGAGAACGCCGATCTCGCTTTCCATGTAGCCGAATATTTTCTCAAGCCGGGCCGAAACGGAATCGGCTTCGAGGATTTCCTGCTTCTCGCCGATCTTGAGCGCGAGGTGCGACGCCAGCGTGTCCGCGAGCTTCGACGGATCGTCGATCTGGTTGATCGAGACCAGCACCTCGGGCGGAATCTTCTTGTTGAGCTTGATATATTGCTCGAACTGGGTAACCGCGGTGCGCGCAAGCGCCTCGAGTTCCTGGTTCTCGCCCGGCTGCTCCTTCAGCGGCTCGGCGAACGCTTGGAAGAACGCCGGATTATCGGCGAAGCGGAGGATACGGGCGCGCTGGCTGCCTTCGACCAGCACCTTGACGGTGCCGTCTGGCAGTTTCAGCAGCTGCAGCACCGTACCGATGGTGCCGACACCATACAGGTCGGACGTCGCGGGTTCGTTCTGCTCCGCGTTCTTCTGCGTAATCAGCAAAATCTGCTTGTCGTCCTTCATCACGTCTTCGAGCGCGCGAACGGACTTCTCGCGCCCGACGAACAACGGGACGATCATGTGCGGGAAGACAACGATGTCTCGCAGCGGCAATACCGGGAACAACGTACCGCGGGGAAGCTCGTACATGACACCTCTCAGTCTCAGGCGGCCGCCGCAATTGTGGCCGGCCGCCTCAATAAGGTGGCATAAGTCGCCGCATATTCAAGATTAAGCTTGGCGGAAAATCGCCGCCCTTGCGCGGCGCCGCGAATCACCTGGCGGAGGATCAGGCCGGCGTGCCGACGTCGCCGCGACGATCGGAATAGATATAGAGCGGCTGCGCCCTACCCTCGACAACCTCGCGATTGATCACCATGCCGGTGACGCCGTCGAGGCCGGGCAGGTCGAACATGGGCTCCAGCAGAATCGCTTCCATGATCGAGCGCAGCCCGCGGGCGCCGGTCTTGCGGAGAATGGCCTTATGCGCGATCGCCTTCATCGCTTCGTCGTTAAATTCGAGGCGGACGTCCTCCATGTCGAACAGCCGCTGGTACTGCTTCACCAACGCGTTCTTCGGCTTGGTCAGAATGTCCACCAGAGCGCCCTCGTCGAGATCGTCCAGTGTCGCGACAACAGGGAGCCGGCCGACGAATTCCGGGATCAGTCCAAATTTCAGCAGGTCCTCCGGTTCGAGGTCCTTCAGGATCTCGCCGGTCTTGCGCTCTTCGGGCCCGCGAACCTCGGCGCCAAAGCCGATCGAGGTCCCTTGGCGACGCTGCGAGATCAGCTTCTCGAGGCCCGCGAACGCGCCGCCACAGATGAACAGGATGTTGGTCGTGTCGACCTGAAGGAATTCCTGTTGCGGATGCTTGCGGCCGCCCTGCGGCGGCACGGAGGCGATCGTTCCTTCCATGATTTTGAGGAGCGCCTGCTGCACGCCCTCGCCCGAAACGTCGCGGGTGATCGACGGGTTGTCGGATTTGCGGCTGATCTTGTCGACCTCGTCGATATAGACGATGCCGCGCTGGGCGCGCTCGACGTTGTAGTCGGCGGCCTGCAGCAGCTTCAGGATAATGTTCTCGACGTCCTCGCCGACATAGCCGGCTTCGGTGAGCGTCGTCGCGTCGGCCATGGTGAACGGCACGTCGATGATGCGCGCCAGCGTCTGCGCCAGCAGCGTTTTGCCCGAGCCGGTCGGTCCGACCAGGAGGATGTTCGACTTCGCGATTTCGACTTCGTTGTTCTTGGCGCCGTGGGCGAGCCGCTTGTAGTGGTTGTGCACCGCGACCGACAGCACGCGCTTCGCGTGGCCTTGGCCGATGACGTAGTCGTCGAGCACCTTGCAGATGTCGCGCGGCGTCGGCACACCATCGCGCGACTTGACCAGCGTCGTGCGGTGCTCTTCGCGAATGATGTCCATGCAGAGTTCGACGCATTCATCGCAGATGAACACCGTCGGACCGGCAATAAGCTTGCGGACCTCGTGCTGGCTCTTCCCGCAAAAGGAACAGTAGAGGGTGTTCTTGGAATCGCCGCTGTTCGCTTTAGTCATAGGCACTCCGTCGAACCTGCATTCCGCTCGTGCCTACGGTCCTCCCCCGCGACTCGGCAAATGCCAACCCCAAATTGAACATGAGTGTCGGTTTCCGATCAACAACTACTTACAACGCGTCGCTAATAAAGATGGTTTACATCGGGCGAAATTTTAACCTGTCGGCTCGCGATCGTCAGAGACGGGTCTTGGTGTCCTCCGCAGTCACCGGACGTGAGAACATGACATCGTCAATTAAACCGAAGGTTTTTGCCTCTTCGGGCGACATGAAGTTGTCGCGCTCCAGGGCGGCGGCGATCGCGTCGTAGTTCTGACCTGTATGCCGGACATAAATCTCGTTGAGGCGCTTGCGCGTGGCGATCATTTCCCGCGCTTGAATTTCGATATCCGTGACCTGGCCTTGCGCGCCGCCCGACGGCTGGTGAACCATCACGCGCGAATTGGGCAGACAGAACCGTTTGCCCTTTGCGCCCGCGGTAAGCAGCAACGATCCCATCGACGCCGCCTGGCCGATGCACATGGTCGCAACGTCCGGGCGGATATATTGCATGGTGTCGTAGATCGCCAGCCCGGAGCTGACCACGCCGCCCGGTGAATTGATGTAAAAGTTAATGTCCTTGCTCGGGTTGTCGGCCTCGAGAAACAGGAGCTGCGCGCAGACGAGGCTGGCGACGTTGTCGTCAACCGGCCCGACTAGGAAGATGATGCGCTCCTTCAACAGACGGGAATAGATGTCGAAGGCCCGCTCGCCCCGGTTGGTCTGTTCGACCACCATCGGCACCAGCGTGTTCATATAAATTTTATTCGGCTCCATGATCATGTTCCTTTGCCGCTTCTTCCTCTGCGGCGACCAACTCCGCCGCCGGCACCGTGCGCTCGCTCACCGTCGCCGCGCCGAGAATATGGTCCACGACCTTATTCTCGAGGATCGGCGCCCGCAGGCCTTCGACCGCGCCCGGCTCATTGCGATAATACTCCACCACCTTACGTTCCTGTCCCGGAAACCGGCGCGCTTCCGCCACCAGGGCCTGATTGACCTCGTCCTGCGTCACCGTAATATTGTGTCGCCGGGCCACTTCCGAAAGTAGGAGACCGAGCCGAACTCGCCGCTCCGCCATGTTGCGAAACTCGGCGCGAACTTCATCCTCGGATTTGCCCTCGTTATAGTCGGTGACGCCGCTTTCCTTGGCGCGATCGCGCTGAAATTCATATTGCTTCCAGATCGTATCGAACTCACCGTCAAGCATGCCCGGCGGCACCGGAAAGCTATGAGCTCGCGCGAGCTGGTCGAG
>JASHUX010000466.1 GCA_030039775.1 Alphaproteobacteria bacterium
CTGGCTGAAATCGAACGCGCCGTTCGGGCTGGACGGATCGCTGACATCGACGCCGTCGATCAAGACCTTGACGTGGTTCGCGTTAGTGCCGCGGATAAAGACCGAAGTCACGGTGCCGGGACCGCCGCTCTGCTCCACTACCAGGCCCGGCACGGCGTTCAGCGCGTCGGGCAAGGTGCGCCATTGGTTGCGCTGGATGTCGGCGGCGGTGATGACGGTGACGTCGCTGCCGACCGCGGCCGTCGAGGTCGGAGTCTGGGTCGGGCTGACCACCATCGTCGGAAGAACGAATTCGGTCTGGGCAACGGCAACGGCAGGCATGACACCGCACAAGGCGGCGGCGAGCGGCAGGCGAACAAGGCGGGACATGGCAAAACCTCGCGGCAACGTGACACGTCACCGCGAACCGAAGCCGGCCGATCCCGATTGAATTCCCCCGGGCGCGGCTAACTCCCCGCCGACTCACCCCGGTCGACGTGCTCGCGCGTGACCACGCAGCGGTGGCAGGTCTCCTGGCTCGCGGGTCTAGGCTCGCTTCCCGCCTTCCCGGGGCATTCCGCCCCAGTGGCATGATGGGTTGCGCGCTCGCCGCTTACAGTTGCGGGGGCAGCCGCGGTGTTGCACCGCGTTCCCTATTGATCCCCGAAGGGAACCACCGCAACGGACGCTAGAGGCAATTCGGCCGCGGGTCAATCCGGCGTGCGGCTTGATCTCGCGGCCTAAAGGCGCAACCTCGCTACGGCTTTGCGTTCCGCCTGCTCGAACGCGGCCCAGACGCCGTCAGCGCCGTCCCAGGAACCGCGGCTTGCGGCCTTGGAATATTCGGTGGCGCGCTGCTCGAAGAAATTGGCGTGCTCAACGCCGTTCAGGATTTCGACCAGCCACGGCAGCGGATGCGGCTTGAGCGCGCGATAGCCGCTCTCCGTCTCAGCGAAGTTGCCGAAGAGCGGTGTGAGACGCAGTTGGGTCAACCGCCAATCGGCGATGTAGCGGACATAGCTTTTGATGTCGGCGGCGCTCATGCCCTCGATTTTGCCGAGGCCGAAGGCGAGATCGACGAAGCGCTCTTCGAGCGCGACCATCGTTTTCGCCACGTCAAGAATATCGTCGCGCACCGTTCGCGTGACGGCGCCGGTCTCGCGGTGCCACTCATGGAACAGGCGGATGACGCCTTCGCAATGCAGGCTCTCGTCGCGCACCGACCAGCTAACGATCTGGCCCATGCCGTTCATCTTGTTGTGGCGCGGGAAGTTCAAAAGCATCGCAAAGCTCGCGAACAACGCCATACCTTCGGTGAAGGCGCCGAACATGGCAAGGGTGCGCGCGACATCGGCGACGGTGCCGACGCCGAAGCTGCGCATGTAATCGGCCTTGGCGCGCATCTCAGCATAGTCGCGGAACGCCTCGAACTCGGCCTTCGGCATGCCGAGCGTTTTCAACAGCAATGCGTACGCGTCGATATGCACCGTCTCCATGTTGGAGAAGGCCGCCATCATCATCTGCACTTCTAAGGGCTGAAAGATCGGGATGTAGCGCTTCAAGTAATTGTCGCCGACCTCGACGTCGCTCTGGGTGAAGAAGCGAAAAATCTGTATTAGCAGCGCGCGCTCATTGTCGGTGACGCGCTCGGACGACCAGTCCTTGATATCGGCGCCGAGCGGCACTTCCTCGCCCATCCAATGGGTCTGCTGTTGACGTTTCCAGAACTCGTACGCCCAGCCATAACGCTCGACGTCATAGGTACCGGTCGAGGTGAGGAGACCAAAGCGACCATTCCCGATCAGCTCGCGCGGATCGGTACGCGACAAATCGGTCACTGACATGCCAGGCGCTCCTCGTAATCGGTGCGCGCCGGCGTGGACGACGCGGATTCCGTCGTCGTTTCAAGGCGGCCGGCGACCGCGGCGCGGCTGATCGATTTGGAGCGGCAATAATAGAAACTCTTGATGCCGCGCTTCCACGCCGACCAATGCAGCATGTGCAAATCCCATTTGTCGATGTCGGCGGGCAGATAAAGATTGAGCGACTGGCTTTGGCAAATAAACGGTGCTCGGTCGGCGGCAAGATCGACAATCCACCGCTGATCGATCTCGAATGCGGTGCGGAAGATCGATTTCTCGTCATTGCTCAGGCATTCGAGATGTTGCACGGAGCCTTCGTGCTCGGTGATCGATTGCCAATTTTCGGGCGTGTCGGCACTTTTCGCCGCGAGCACACGCGCGAGATGCGGGTTCCGCACAATATACGCGCCCGACAGCGTCTTGTGATTATAGACATTAGCCGGAATCGGCTCGATGCAGGCGCTGGCGCCGCCACAAATGATGCTAATCGACGCCGTCGGCGCGATCGCGAGCTTGTGGCTGAACCGCGCGGTCATGCCGCGCTCCAGCGCATCGAGGCAAGGGCTGCGCTCCGCACCGAGCGCCACCGATGCGGCGTCGGCCTCGCGCCGCAACTTCTTGAAGATGCGTAGGTTCCAGGATTTCGCCAGAGCACTTTCGAACGGAATCCCTTTCGATTGGAGCAGCGAATGGAACCCCATCACGCCGAGCCCGACCGAGCGTTCGCGCAGAGCGGAATATTTGGCGCGGGCCATGCTGTCCGAGGCCGTCGTGATGAAATGAGTCAGGACATTGTCGAACATGCGCAGCACGTCTTCGACAAAGCCGCTCTCGTCGTTCCACTCGTCCCAGGTCTCGAGATTGAGCGAAGCGAGGCAGCACACCGCCGTGCGCTCCTTTTCATGATTGTCGCGGCCGGTCGGCAGTACAATCTCGCTGCAGAGGTTGGAGCTTGAGACTTTAAGGCCCGGTTCGCGCTGATGCTTGGGCAGGGCGCGATTCACTGTATCAATGAAAAGAAGATACGGCTCGCCGGTGGCGAGGCGGGTTTCGAGAATGCGCTGCCACAGTAACCGGGCCTCGATCGCGCGTACGGTCTCGCCGGTCTTCGGGCTTTTCAGCGCGAACATCGCGCCGTCACGCGCAGCTTCCATGAACTCATCGGTGATGTTGATGCCGTGATGGAGATTGAGGCCCTTGCGGTTGAAATCGCCCGTCGCCTTGCGGATTTCGAGGAACTCCTCGATCTCGGGCGAGTGGTGCCGGCAGCGGCGCGTGCCGCTCGGGCTTCGTGGCGGGCTGAGCGGGAAACGCGATAATGCGGCCGTCGCGATCAAGATCGTAAGCAAGAACGGACATCGGCACCCCCGTGATCTGTCTCGGGGGAGGCTGACGGACACTTGCGGAAGACGGCACCGCCGTCGATAGCAAGCTCCACCGGGGCACCCCGCCCGAGGACGTTGACGCAATCACGGCAGGTCTCCTGGCTCGCGGGTCGTTGCAGCTGTCTGGCCTTCCCGATGCGGACGCATCAGTGACCCAAAACGACAGCCGCTCGCCGCTTACAGTTGCGGGGGCGGCCCCGGCTTTGCCGCTGTGAGCGGCGCACCGGGTTCCCTCTTAGCCCAAGATCTAGGTAATCCGGGGAACCGTGAACGCTATATATTGTTACTCGACCACGACGTTCGTCAAGTGCGAACCGGCAATCCGCCGGAATCACATAGCGCCCTTGCGCGCCTGTTGTTCGTTGAGCCGCTTGGTCTCGGCGCGCTCGCGCGCGTCCTGGCTCATATCGTGATGCCGATGATGCGCGGCATGATGCGCCATGTGATGTTCGTGCATCGCATGGTGATGATGATGCATCGGATGATGGTGCATCGCGTGATGATGCATCATGTGATGATGATGCATCGGCTGGTCCGCTGGCTTGTTCATGTCGTTGTCGTCGGCGAAGACCGGCGCGCCGAACATTAGCGCCGCGGTCAAAGCGGCGGCGCCCAACATCGATTTGAGATTCATGAAACTGGTTCCCCGAAAGAATAAGAATTCCGATGCGCGAACTATGTGGACGATTCGCCGAGGAACCAAGCGGCAAATCGAAATGGTGGAGCTGAGGGGGATCGAACCCCTGACCTCAACATTGCGAACGTCGCGCTCTCCCAACTGAGCTACAGCCCCGCCAGACGCGGATCATTTTGCGTGGGGCGCGACTATGGGTACGGGGCCGAATCCTGTCAAGGCGAAGCCCGGACGTCGCGGTATTGCTTAAAGGTTTGACGGCGCGGCAGCCTTGCGGCCCCGAACCTGCATCGTTAGGCTGCGGCGACTTTTCCAGCGACGGGGGCGTTCGTACCACATGGGCGGGTTTCTGGTGCCGATCCTCGAGGTCGTCGATATGATCTTGCGGATCTATATGTGGATTATCATCGCCGCCGCCGTGATGAGCTGGCTGATCAATTTCCGCGTCATCAATACCTACAGTCGCCCGGTGTCGATGATCAGCGAATTTCTCTATCGAGCCACGGAGCCGGTGTTGCGACCGGTCCGGCGAATCTTGCCGAATTTCGGCGGGCTCGATATTTCTCCCATCGTCGTGCTGATCGTTATCTGGCTCGTCCGGATGGAATTGGCAAATCTGGTGTTCTACGTCTATCGCATCTGAGGTTCTTCCGTGCCTGAAACCAAATTGATCGACGGCAAGGCCCACGCCGCCACGCTGCGCCAGCGCACTGCCGACGCCGTCGCCGAGTTGAAAAAGAATCATGGCGTCACGCCCGGCCTCGCCGTCGTGCTGGTCGGCAACGATCCCGCCAGCGAGGTTTATGTCCGCAGCAAGGGCAAACAGACCGTCGAGGTCGGCATGCGCAGCATCGAGCACAAACGGCCGGCGACGACCAGCGAGACCGACCTGCTGGCGCTGGTCAACGAACTCAATGACGATCCCGAGATCGACGGCATTTTGGTGCAGTTCCCTGTGCCGGAGCAAATCAGCCAGCACACGGTCATCAACACCATCGACCCGGCGAAGGACGTCGATGGTTTGAGCCCAATCAATGCCGGGCGGCTGTGGAGCGGCGAGGCGGCGCTGGTGCCGTGCACGCCCTATGGCTGCGTCGTGCTGTTGAAGGAAGTGCTGGGCAAGCTCGCCGGCGCGGAGGCCCTGGTGATCGGCCGCTCGAACCTGGTCGGCAAGCCGATCGCGGGCCTGCTCTTGAACGAGAATTGCACCGTAACGTTGGCGCATTCGCGCACCAAAGATCTGCCGGAGGTGGCGCGCCGCGCCGACATCCTCATCGCCGCCACCGGCCGCGCCGAGATGGTGAAGGGCTCGTGGATCAAGCCCGGTGCGACGGTGATCGATGTCGGCATCAACCGGATCGCGCTGCCCGACGGCAAGACGCGGCTCATCGGCGACGTCGCGTTCAAAGAAGCGCAAGGGATCGCAGGCGCCATTACACCCGTCCCCGGCGGCGTCGGTCCGAT
>JASHUX010000467.1 GCA_030039775.1 Alphaproteobacteria bacterium
TTTGCCATGCAAATCTCCATCGTTGCGTTCGACAAATTCACCGACATCGACGTGTTCTTGCCGTGGGACCTGCTCAATCGCGCGCGGACGGCGGGGGCGCGCGACTGGAAGGTGAAGATCCTTGGCAAGACGCCGCACGTAACGTCGGTCGCGGGGCTGACGATTCCGACGCACGGCCCGCTCGAGGAAACCGCGGACAGCGCCGCCGTGATCTTCGGCAGCGGCATCGGCGTCGAGGATTGCATCAAGGACCCGTCCTTCATGGACCCGCTCGATCTCGACGAGACGAAACGCCTCGTCGGCTCTATGTGCGCCGGCGCGATCATCCTCGCCGAGAAGGGCCTGCTCCGCGGACGCCGCGCCACCACCTATCCGACCTATTTCAAGCGCCTCGCCGAATATGATGGCGTGATGCCGGTCGAGGAACCGTTCGTGCGCAACGGCAACGTCGCCACCGCCGGCGGCTGCCTCGCGGCGCAGCTCTTGAGTGAATGGGTGATGACCGAGTTGGCGGGGCCGGAACTGGCCGAGGCGGTGCTCGCCTCGATCCTGCCGGTGGGCCAAGGCTGCAAGGCGTTCGCCGGCTGGGGCGATCCCGCGGCCGCGGCAGCGCAGGCTGCGACTGCCGCGGAATAACGTTGCTATCCCTTTCCTCTTTGAGGAAAGGAAAAAAAGCAAAGCCACACCGAATAACTCGCGGAGGGATGACTCTGGCGGCGACGCATCCTATGTTCCGCCTGCCCGCCCCGACGCGGGCGCCAACCCCCCGGAGCGGTTCATTTTCATGCGTCGCGTTATCGGTCTCGCTTTCGGTCTGGCTCCGATATTGGCCGGCGCCGACCTCGCGGACGCCCAAGATTCCGCCCGCTTCGACGGCAACTGGAACGTGGTGCTGCATTGCCCGCGCGGGCAAAGCGGCGCCCTGCCCTTCACCTTCCGTTTCGCGGCAAGGGTGACGGCCGGCAGCATCCACGGCGAGAACGGCGTGGCCGGCCGTCCCGGTTGGATGACGCTCGACGGCACAATCCAGCCGGACGGCCGCGCCACCCTCGACGCCAGCGGCCTGACCGGTCAGAGCGCGTACAACACGGACCAGACCGAGCGAGGCGTGCCCTATCATCATCCGGTAACGGCCCATTTCGACGGATCGCAAGGCAACGGACAATGGGTCACGGACCGGGTGTGCAGTTTTATCTTCACCCGGGATTAGTTCATCGTCCGATGACCGACCTCGCCCATATCCGCAATTTCGCGATCATCGCCCATATCGACCACGGAAAGTCGACGCTCGCCGACCGGCTGATCCAGTTCTGCGGCGGCCTGACCGAACGCGAGATGAAGGACCAAGTGCTCGACAGCATGGATATCGAGCGCGAGCGCGGCATCACCATCAAGGCGCAGACCGTGCGCCTCCCGTACAAGGCGAAGAACGGCGACACCTACGAGCTCAACCTCATGGACACGCCGGGCCATGTCGATTTCGCCTACGAGGTCAGCCGCTCGCTCGCGGCGTGCGAAGGCTCGCTCCTCGTCGTCGACGCGAGCCAGGGCGTCGAAGCGCAGACCCTGGCCAACGTCTATCAGGCGATCGACGCTGGGCATGAGATCGTACCGGTCTTGAACAAGATCGACCTGCCGGCCGCCGAGCCCGAACGCGTCAAGGAGCAAATCGAGGACGTGATCGGCCTCGATGCGTCGGACGCGATCGAGATCTCCGCCAAGACCGGCTTCAACATCGAGGCGGTGCTCGAAGCGCTGGTGACGCGCCTGCCGCCGCCCAAGGGCGACGCCGAGGCACCACTGAAGGCGCTCCTGGTCGACAGCTGGTACGATTCCTATCTCGGCGTCGTCATTCTCGTACGCGTGCGCGACGGGGTGCTGAAGCCGGGACAAAAAATCCGGCTGATGGCGACCGGCGCCGCTCATCAGGTTGAACGGGTCGGCGTCTTTACGCCGAAGCAGCAGGCGATGGACCAGCTCGGGCCGGGCGAGATCGGCTTCATCACCGCCGGCATCAAAACAGTGGCCGATTGCAAGGTCGGCGACACCATCACCGAGGACCGCCGCCCCGCCGTTGAACCGCTGCCCGGCTTCAAGCCGCTGCAGCCCGTTGTGTTCTGCGGTCTGTTCCCGACGGATTCGGCCCAGTACGAACACCTGCGCGATTCCCTCGGCAAGCTCCGCCTCAACGACGCCAGCTTCGATTACGAGCCGGAAACGTCGGCGGCGCTCGGTTTCGGGTTCCGCTGCGGCTTCCTCGGCCTGCTCCATCTTGAGATCATCCAGGAGCGATTGGAGCGCGAGTTCAATCTCGACCTGATCTCGACCGCGCCGTCGGTGGTCTATCGCGTTCACCTCACCAACGGCAACGTGATGAATCTGCACAACCCCGTCGACATGCCCGACCCCGTGCGGATCGATCACATCGAAGAGCCCTGGATCAAGGCAACCATCCTCGTCCCCGATATGCATCTCGGCGACATCCTGAAACTGTGCGAGGAGCGGCGCGGCGTGCAGCAGGACCTGACCTATGTCGGCAACCGCGCAATGGCGGTGTATCGACTGCCGCTCAATGAAGTCGTATTCGATTTCTACGACCGGCTCAAATCCGTAAGCCGCGGCTACGCCAGCTTCGATTATCAGCTCGACGGCTATGCCGAGGGCGATCTGGTCCTGCTCAACATCCTGGTCAACGGTGAGCCGGTGGACGCGCTCGCCATCATCGTCCATCGCGACAACGCCGAGAGGCGCGGCCGCGCGCTGTGCGAGCGTTTGAAAGACTTGATCCCGCGCCAACTGTTCCAAATCGCGATCCAGGCGGCGATCGGCGGCAAGATCATCGCGCGCGAAACGGTGAAGGCGTTACGCAAAGACGTGCTGGCGAAATGCTATGGCGGCGACGTCACGCGCAAACGCAAGCTGCTCGAAAAGCAGAAGGAAGGGAAAAAGCGCTTGCGCCAGTTCGGCCAGGTCGAGATTCCTCAATCGGCCTTTCTCGCCGCGCTGAAAATGGGAGACGAATGAATGATTGCCCTCGACCGGCCGAACGCTTTAAGGTTTCGGCGGCTGTCGGGGAATCGCGATGATCGTCGGACGCTTGATCGGTTTTCTGCTGTTGATCATCGCCGCGATCACGTTCCTGCGCGACGCGCTCGATTGGTACGACAGCGGCATCCTCGAAACCTTGTCGGGTGACCAGCTATGGTTGAGCTTGTCGCCCGAAAGCTATCAGTCGGTGCAGGACTGGGCCAGCGACAACCTCTCGATCCTATGGAGTCCCGTCGCGACGTCGATTTTGTGGCTCCCGACGTTCGTTTCGGCGGGCGTGCTCGGCGGCCTGTTCTTGCTAGGGTCGCGCAAGCGCAAGAAAAAGTCTCGCCGCCCCGGCAGCAATCTTCGCCGAGTCTACGGCTGATTCCCCTCGACCAACGAGAGTCGGCCGTCAATAAAAGCCATCGTCACCGCCACAAAAGCGGGGGTCCATCGCCGCGCGTCCGCGCGGCACAAGACTCGTACGGCTCGCGGACGCTCGCCCGATGCGTGATCGCCGCCGAACCTGCCGCCCGGCAGGTTCGGGCCGAGCGTCTGGGTGGACGCTTGGCAGGCGCCACGCCCGCTTTCGCGGGGATGACGCTAGCGGCGCCGCGTCTTGGCCTTTGTCTTCGCTTTGGCCTTCGGCTTGGCTTTCGCCTTAGCTTTGGGTTTCGGCTTCGTTTTTGCGGCGGTCTTGCGCGCTGGGCGCGCCGCGGCGGTCGCCGGCTGGGCGTGGCGCTGACTCAGGCCGTAGCGATTGCCGAATGGGTCCGTGAACTGCGCCAGGATTGTTTCCTGACCCGGCGGGCCGCCGATGTTGATCTTGGGCATCGCCACGGTGCCGCCAGCCGCGACCGCTTTCGCCAGCGCGGCGTCGACATCGTCGACCTCGACATAAAACGTGACGTGACCGGTGCCGAACGGGCCGGGCGCGCCGATCCCGCCTTGGATGCCGTAATCCTTGGCGCCGGTATCGACCATGCCGTAATTCATCGGGTTCGCGGTATTGATCGCCCAATCGAACACGTCGGCGAAGAATCTCTGAATTTGCGTCGCTTCGGGATGAACGATCTCGAAATGCACCACGCGATTAGGCATCGGCCCCTCCCTCTCTTAATCGCGATTGCCAACCGCCACACTATAACCCGGACGACCGTTCCACTCCTCATGATTCCGCGACGCCATGCCGACCGTGCCGCGTGACCGGGCTTCGCCCAACCACGACGAGCGCCGTTTCGGGCCGCCCGACATGCTGGTCCTGCATTACACCGGCATGACAACCGCGGCCGCGGCGCTCAACCGCCTCTGCGATCCGGCGGCGCGAGTCTCATCGCACTACGTCGTCGAGGAAGACGGAACGGTTTGGCGCCTGGTCCCGGAACAGCGCCGCGCCTGGCACGCCGGCGAGAGCGGCTGGCGCGGGCGGCATGACATCAACGCCTATTCGATCGGGATCGAGATTGTGAATCCGGGCCACGAATTCGGTTATCGCCCATTCCCTGAAGCGCAAATCGCCGCGGTTGAAGAATTGTGCCGCGACATCGTCACGCGCTGGACCATCCCGGGACGCAACGTGGTCGGCCATTCCGACGTTGCACCTCATCGCAAACAGGATCCCGGCGAACTGTTTCCCTGGGTGCGTCTGGCGCGGGTCGGGATCGGCTTGTGGCCGGATTTTTCGCAGCCCGCCCAGCCGCTCGAAACCATCGCCGACACACAAGCGGCGCTGGCTGGCTACGGCTACGATCTACCCGTGACCGGCGCCGAAGACGAGCGCACGGTCCAAGTCTTGATCGCGTTCCAGCGCCACTTCCGGCCGGAGAATTGCGACGGCATCGCCGACGCCGAGACCCGACGGCGCATCGCATCGGTTGCGGCGGCGATTTGACAGATGGCCGGGCCGCGCCGTTATATGAGTTCGCCAGATGGCCGGATGGCCGCGCTTCGCAGTCACAGGCGGGGCGAGGAAAGTCCGGGCTCCACGGAAACACGGTGCCGGCTAACGGCCGGCGGGGGCAACCCCAGGGACAGTGCCACAGAAACACACCGCCCAACGAAGCCTTCGGGCGGCGAGGCAAGGGTGAAATGGTGCGGTAAGAGCGCACCGCGCCGCCGGCAACGGCGGCGGCAGGGTAAACCCCACCGGGAGCAAGACCAAGTAGGGATGGCCGGCCTACCGCAAGGCGAGGCCGGGTGCGTTTCCGCATCGCCATCCGGGTCGGTCGCGAGAGGCGCCTGGCAACAGGCGTCCCAGAGGAATGGTCATCCCCCGCCGCGAGGCGGGGACAGAACCCGGCTTACAGGCCATCTGGCATTTCTTCGATTTCTTATTATTTCACGATTTGTTCTTATATTCCGGCGGCGATTACCTGACATTCCCTCATGAATCGGATTTTTACCCTGATTCAATTTGACCACCCATAATTTCCCATGATATCCCAGACAGTCACAATCGCCGAGGCGCCGCGATTCGGGAGTGTAGCGGGCGCGGTACCAACGGATTGCGACAGGCAAGCCGGTGCAGGGTCAGGTGCCGAGGGCGAGCGGTGGCGCTATTCGTATCAAGCTTCACCAACAAGATCGACCGCAAGGGACGCGTGTCGGTGCCGGCACCGTTTCGCCAGATTTTGGCGACGAAGGGCTCGGACATGGTGGTGCTGTACCCGCACCCCAAGCATGAGGCGATCGAAGGCAGCGGCATGGACTGGCTCGACGATTACGCCGCGCGCCTCGCCCAATTGCCGGAATATGACGAAGATCGGGACGCCCTGCAGTCTCTGTTCAGCCAGGTCAATCAAATAACGCCCGACGGCGAGGGTCGGATCATCCTGCCGGAGAATTTGATCGGTCGCGCAGGGCTCGGCGAAAACGCCGTATTCGTTGGCGCTGGTGCCAAGTTCGAGATCTGGGAGCCGGGCCGCTATGCCGATCATCTAAGCCGGCAGCAAGCGCGGCTGCGCGAACGGAATCTCACGGTGCCGCCGTTGGCTCGGTCGGCGGGGGCGGCGCCATGAGCGGGCACGAGACCGTTCTTCTAGCCGCCACGGTGACCTTGCTGGCGCCGCGTGACGGCGCGACTTATGTCGACGGCACTTTCGGCGGCGGGGGACTGTCGGCGGCTATCCTCGCGGCGGCACAGTGCCGCGTAATCGGAATCGATCGTGATCCGACCGCGATCGCCGGCGGCGCCCGTCTGGCCGGCCGTTATCGGGATCGCCTAACGCTGGTCGAAGGTCGCTTCAGCGCGATGGACGCGCTGCTCGCTGCGCGGGGCATTAGCACCGTCGACGGCATCGCGCTCGATCTCGGCGTGTCGTCGATGCAGCTCGACCAGCCCGAGCGCGGCTTCTCCTTCCGGCTCGACGGCCCCCTCGATATGCGCATGGGAAACAGCGGGAAAACGGCGGAAGAGCTGGTCAATACCCTGCCCGAGCGCGATCTGGCGGACCTTATCCATCGCTATGGCGAAGAGCGCCATGCCCGCCGGGTGGCACGCGCCATCGTCTCGGCACGGCCGCTACATCGGACAGCCGAGCTGGCGACCGTCGTGCGCAAAATAGTGCCGCAGCGCGGGCCCGGCATCGATCCCGCGACCCGCACGTTCCAGGCGCTTCGCATGGAAGTGAACGACGAGCTTGGAGAGCTGGACCGGGCGCTGATCGCGGCGGAACGATTGCTGGCGCCCGGCGGCAAGCTTGTCGCGATTGCCTTCCATTCGCTTGAAGACCGCACCGTCAAGAGTTTCCTCGGCGCGCGCAGCAAGCCTCCCGCTGTGTCGCGCCATCGTCCCACCGGGCCGCAGCCGGCGCCGAGCTTCCGCCTCCTCACTCGGAAGCCGGTGCGGCCCGGCGAGGACGAGACCGCGCGCAACCCGCGGGCGCGCTCCGCGCGCCTGCGTGCCGCCGAACGCACGGCGGCCTCGGCGTGGGGAGCGGCCGCATGATCCGTGTCAGCACCTTGATCTGGGTGATGCTCGTGGCATTGAGCGGCTACGCGATGTTTCAGGTGAAAGCCGAAGTCGGGCGCCTGGATAAGCGGCTTGCCGGCGTCAACCATCAGATCGCCGACGACCGCGACCGCATTCATACGCTTACCGTCGAATGGGCGACACTGACGCAGCCCGAACGCCTCGACATGATGAGCCAACATGTCCTCCAGCTCCAACCGATCCGGACCTTTATGCTGGGCTCGTACGATCAAATACCGCTGCGCGACGATGCGGCCGCGCCGGCGACCCCGGCGACGTCCAGCACGCAAGAAACAGCGCAGCTTGCTGAAGTATCGCCGAAGGCGCCGCAATGAGTCAGACCACGAAACCCGACGACAATCCTTGCCGGCCGCGGCATTTCAAGCCGGTGCTCTGCGCGCCTGCGCCCACCGACGGTCCAGGCCGAAGCGCGCTCGAAATCTGTCACACGCGGCTGATCGTGGCCGGCGCGCTGTTCGTCTTGGCGTTTCTGGTGATCGGCGGACAACTTGTCGATGTGATGGAGTTGAAATCACCCGACAAGACGCAGGCGCGCAATCACGTCGCCGACCACGTTCTGCCCGGCCGCGCCGACATCGTCGACCGCAACGGCGAGGTGCTGGCGACGACGCTGGAAATGCCGTCGCTCTATGCCAACCCCAAGCAAATCGAGGATAAGGAAAAAGTTGCGACGGAACTGGCGCAAATTTTTCCCGAACTCAACGCCGCGAAGCTCGCCGAAACCTTCAATCGGCCCAATCTCAGTTTCGTCTGGATCGAGCACGACCTGACCCCCCGACAACAGCTGTCGGTCAATGCACTCGGCGAGCACGCGTTGCAATTCCTCAACGAGGATCGCCGCGTCTATCCGAAGGGCGGTCTCTTCGCGCATGTCGTCGGCTTCGTGAATAGCGACGGCAAAGGCATGGCAGGAATCGAGGCTGGTCTCGAGAAACGCTTGAAAGCCGACACCACGCCGGTGCGGCTCTCGGTCGACGCGCGCGTCCAGTTCATCTTGCGCAGCGAAATCCTGCATCAGATGGCGCAGTTCGACGCGAAGCGCGGTTTTGGCTTGGTGATGAACGTACGCAACGGCGAACTCCTGGCTTTGAGCTCGCTGCCCGACTTCGACCCGAACAACCTTTCCGCGGCCTCGACCGAGGAGTTCTACAATCACGCCACGTTCGGCGCCTACGAAATGGGGTCGGTGTTCAAGATTTTTAACACCGCAATGCTGCTCTCGAGCGGCCTCGCCACCATGGACACCAAGTTCGACGCGAGCCACCCACTGCGTATCGGCCACTTCACCATCCACGACGATCATCCACAGTCGCGCTGGCTGACGGTCGCAGAAGTGTTCCAATATTCCTCCAATATCGGCTCTGCCAAAGAGGCTGAGATGGCCGGCATTCCGCGTCAGCGGGATTTTCTTGGCAAGCTCGGCCTACTGAACACGCCGCGTCTCGAGCTGCCCGAAGTGGCGTCGCCGCATTTCCCCAGCGACTGGCGCGAGGTCAACTTGCTGACTATCGCGTTCGGTCATGGCATGTCCGTGTCGCCTCTGCAGATGGCGACAGGCGTCAGCGCGGTAGTGAATGGCGGCCTGCTCTATCCGCCGACGCTGCTCGTGCGCGATGCGCAGCCGGAAGGCGAGCGCGTGTTGTCGCCGGTGGTCTCCGAAGAGATGCGGAAGCTATTGCGGCTCGTCGTCACCAGCGGCACCGGCAAGTTCGCGGCGGCGCCGGGCTACCTCGTCGGCGGCAAGACGGGGACCGCCGAGGAAGTGGCCAACGCGGGTTATGCGCGCAAGCAACTTCTGGCCTCGTTCGTGGGCATATTCCCGATTAACGATCCGCAATATGTCGTGATCATCAGCATCGA
>JASHUX010000468.1 GCA_030039775.1 Alphaproteobacteria bacterium
CCCCGCCGCCGTCGAGCGGCGCGCCGTAGGCCGCGACCAGCTTGCCGAGAAGATGGCACGCGCCGGCGATGGTGATTTGCTGGCCGATCACCGCCCGTATCGCCATCTCGAATCCGTCCCAGCCGCCCGGCAGGCGCAAGCCCGGCCGGCGCCGTACCAGCGGCCCGAGCACGGCATCGCGCGACAAATGCGCGGCGATGGCGTCGGGATCGGCGCCGAGATCGAACACGCGCCGGACCCGCTGCAAGATCATAGGCAGCACCCCGACATCGTCGAGACGCACCGCGACGCGCAGGCGGCGGCGTTCCGGTTCGTGCGACACCGCGATGGTGCCGTTGGCAAAGGTGCGGCGATAAAGGTGCGGCGTGACGATTTCGACGCCGGGAATGGCCCGCGCGGTGAGGAAGGAGACAATCGCATCCCAATCGTAGGGCGGCTTGTAGGCGAGCGTCAGTTCCAGCGCCGAGCCGTCGCGCGCCGCGCCGCGCCGGCGCAAGGCGCTGGGCGGACGGCGGAAGAGGCGATGGAACGTGTCGTTGAAGCGCCGGATGCTGCCGAATCCCGCGGTGAGCGCGACCTCCGCCATCGGCAGGCCGGTTTCGTGGATGAGCTGCTTCGCCAGCAGAATGCGCCGCGTCTGCGCCACCGCGAGCGGCGAGGCGCCGAAATGCGCCTGAAAGAGCCGGCGCAATTGCCGGTCGCCGACGCCGACGCGTTCGGCCAACGTATCGACATCGTCATCGTCGAGCGCGCCGCTCTCGATCAACACCAAGGCCCGGCTCACTGTGTTGGAGGTGCCGCGCCACGCGCCGATATGGGGCGCGGTTTCGGGGCGGCAGCGTAGGCACGGGCGATAGCCTGCCTCCTGCGCCGCGGCCGCGGTCGGATAGAAACTGCAGTTGTCGCGATACGGCGTCCGCGCCGGGCAGATCGGGCGGCAATAGATGCGCGTCGTACTGACCGCGACGAAAAACCGCCCGTCGAAGCGCGGATCGCGCGCCGCGAGCGCGCGGTAGCAGATGTCGGGGTCCAGTTCCATGCGCGTACTGTGGACCTTTGGCTTGGCCGCGTCTCGCCATTTTCGGACATGATTGACCGGACGATCCCGCGCCGTTATCTCCTGGCCAAATGGCGGGGACATGGCGCGTCTCTTGATTTCGCGGCCGGCACGACCGGGCCTGCTTTACGCGGCCATGTCACTGCTTCTGGTGTGGCACAGCCTCGCGATGATCGTCGGACCGGCGCCGGACAGCGATCTCACGGACGCAGCGCGCGGCGTGGTGGGCCCGTATCTCAACGTGTTTCGGCTCGAACATAGCTGGAGTTTTTTCGCGCCCGACGTCCGCCTCTATCCAGACTTCCGTTATGTCGTGCAGGACGCGTCAGGGCAGGAACATACCTTCACGCCGACGGTCGGCCTGAACCGCTTTCGCCCCTCCGACATTTGGATCGAGGACTGGTACACCAACGTCGGCGACGAACCGGACACGTACGCCGAGGCGACGGCGATGCGGCTATGCCGCGAACAAGCCGCGCTTCATCCCGTCCAAATTTCGCTGATCGGCGTCGAGCGCGTCGACTTCACGCCCGACGACGAACTCGCCGGCAAGCATCTCTATGACCCGGAATTCGACGACGAAATGTTCCTGGGCACGTTCGCATGTCCGGCATCGTAGCGGGCGACAACACAAAGCCTGTCGCGTTCGCGCCATTGCGAGACGCCTGGTCGCGGCTGTGGTTCCAATCGGTGCCGACGACGCCGCTCGAGATCGCCCGCATCGGCATCGGTCTGGCGCTGTTGCTGCACTACGCCTTCGCGACGCCGTACCTGCTGACATTTTGGGGCGACGGCGGCTGGATGCCGCCCGATCTGCTGGCGACCCAAACCGTCGCCCCTTGGCAGCAATCGGTGTTCTTCTATTTCACCGCGCCGTGGCAGTGGTTCGCGTTTCACGGCTTTTTTCTCGCGTCCTGCGCCGCCTTCCTGCTCGGCTGGCGCACGGCGTGGGTGAAATGGATCGTGCTGATCGGCCAGATCTCGTACGACTACCGCAACCCGGTATTGACCTATGGCGTCGACGGCATTCTCACCAGCCTCTTGCTGATTTTGTGCTTCGCGCCGACCGGCCGCGCCCTCAGCCTGGACCGCGTCCGCGCGGTGCGCCGGGCCAAACGCAAGGATGTGAACGCACGGCCGCCTCAATATGCGAGCGAGTGGGCGTTCGCGTGCACGCGGCTCATGCAAATCCAAATGGCGGTGCTGTTCTTCTATAGCGCCGCCAACAAGCTCAAGGGCGACGATTGGTGGAACGGCGATGCGATTTGGCTGGTCTTCACCGACCACTACTATTTCAACGAGACTATCATCGCGTTCCTGGCGGCGCATTATTGGCTGGTCAATGTCGCGACTTACGGCACGGTCGTCATCGAGATCGCGTTCCCGTTCTTGATTTGGCAGCGCGCGACGCGGCCCTATTTGCTGATCGCCGCGCTGTTCCTCCATCTCCAATTCTTCGTGTGGATGTATCTGCACTATTTTTCGTGGGTGATGAGCATGGGCCATATGGGTTTTCTCCGGCCCGAATGGCTCGCCCGGCTCGGCGCGTGGTGGCAGCGCCGGACCGGCCCGATGGAAATGATCTATGACGGGCAGTGCGGCTTCTGCAAACGGTCGATGGCGTGGTTCCTGGCGTTCGACGGGTTGAACCAGATCGCGATCCGCGATTTCCGCAGCGATCCGTCGCCCGTCGTCAGCTACGACAAATTGCTGAAGCACCTCTATCTGGTGCTGCCGGACGGCCGCGCGCTGCCCGGGTTCGAGGCCTACCGTTACGTGGTGGCGCGGGTGCCGGGCCTTTGGTGGCAAGTGCCGTTCTTTTACGTGCCGGTGTTCAGCCGCCTCATCGGCACGCCGGTCTATGACTGGGTCGCGGCAAATCGCGGCAAGCTAAGCCGCTACGTGTTCCCGTAGCTTCATCACGCCGACGGTGCAGCCGACAATAAAGCCGCAGACTGTCAAAATGTGTTCGTCGTCCCTGCGAAAGCAGGGACCCAGAAAAGCGAAGCGGCCATGAGCGTACGGCGCCCATGTATCTACATTCTTGCGAGCCGACGCAACGGAACGCTCTATGTCGGCGTCACGAGCGATTTGGCACGACGTGCGTGGGAGCATCGGACGGACTTCGTACCGAGCTTCACCCAACGCCACGGTATCCACAGGCTGGTTTATGTGGAGTTCCATGCTTCGATGGAGGCGGCGATTCTTCGCGAAAAGCGGATCAAGCGATGGAAACGAAGCTGGAAGCTCGAACTTATCGAGCGCGACAACCCGGAATGGCGCGACCTCTACGCCGACTTAATGGTCTGAGCGTGCGGCCCCCCGGGTCAAGTCCAGGGCAGGCTCTGGGTCCCTGCTTTCGCAGGGACGACCAAAACTTCTTTTACTGCGCCGCGACGGTTTCCTTCAGCTTCATCACGCCGACGGTGCAGCCGACCGCGAACGGCGCGATCGCGTCGTAATGCCAAATCTCGCCCGCCGCCTCGGGTGCACAGCCGGCGACGGCGATGAAGGTGCGAATCTCGAAGCCGCCCTGCCCCGCGTCGCGATAGGTGTCGGCGTCGCTGTAGGACAAGAGCGCCGCCTTGTCGTTGCGCGACCAACGCGCCAGAAAATCGCGGTCCCAGTCGGCGTTGATCTTGCCGGAATTGGGCGTCGCCGGCCAATGCGATATGCCGCCGGTGCCTACCACGGCGATGCGTTCCGGCACCGCGTCGGCGGCGCGGCGCAGCGCCTGGCCGAACACCCAGGCGCGATGCAGCGGCGTCAGCGGCGGGCCCTGGCAATTGATGTTGGCCGGAACGATGGGGAAATCGTAGCCGGGGGTGAGGAAATGGAGCGGCACCATGATGCCGTGATCGAATTTCCATTCCTCGGAATAAGCGACGTCGACCGTGTCCATTATGCGCGCGATGAGGCGCTCCGACAGATCGCGATTGCCCGGAATCTTGCGGCGCGCGATGCGCATCCAGGCCTCGTCCTCGATCGGGCCTTCGTAGTAATCGGCCATGCCCATCGCGAAAGCGGGCATGTTGTTCATGAAGAAATTGGCGAAATGCTCGGCGGCGATCACGACCAGCGCGTCGGCCTTGGCGGCGCGGATGGCGTCGCCCATGCGGCGATAGGCGCCGTAGAACGCCTCGCGCCGCGCTTCCTCGACCCGTTCGGAGCGGTTGACGATGCCGGG
>JASHUX010000469.1 GCA_030039775.1 Alphaproteobacteria bacterium
TTCAATCCGCTCTTCCTTCACGGCGGCGTCGGCCTCGGCAAGACGCATCTCATGCACGCCATCGCTTGGGAGGTCAGGCGGCGGCGCCCGAACCGCCGCTTCATCTATTTGTCGGCGGAAAAATTCATGTACCAGTTCGTGCGCGCGCTGCGCTCGAAGGATACGATGCCGTTCAAAGAATTGTTCCGGTCGGTCGACGTGCTGCTGATCGACGATTTCCAATTCATCGGCGGAAAGGAATCGACGCAGGAAGAGTTCTTCCACACCTTCAATGCGCTGGTCGACATGAACCGCCAGATCGTGATCTCGGCCGACAAGTCGCCGAGCGACCTCGATATCGAGGAACGGATGCGGTCGCGCTTGGTCCACGGCATGGTGGCCGACGTCCATCCGACCACCTACGAGTTAAGGCTGGTCATTCTTCAGTCGAAGGCCGATCAGCTCCGTCTCGCGATCCCGCCCAAGGTGGTTGAGTTCCTGGCGCACAAGATCACGTCAAACGTCCGCGAATTGGAGGGAGCATTGAATCGCATCATGGCGCATGCCGATTTTGTCGGCCGTGAAATCACGGTCGATACTGCCGAGGAAGTGCTCCAAGACTTGTTGAAGAAGAACGACCGCCGCGTCACCATCGACGAAATTCAAAAGCGCGTGGCGGAGCACTACAACATCCGTTCCGCCGACATGCATTCCGCGCGGCGCGCGCGGGAGATCGCCCGTCCCCGCCAGGTCGCGATGTATCTATGCAAGATGCTGACGCCGCGCTCACTGCCCGAGATCGGCAAGAAATTCGGCGGCCGCGATCACACCACGGTGATTCACGCCATCCGGCGTATCGAGGAATTAAGCGTCGCCGACAAAGGGCTCGCCGAGGATTTGGCGATTTTGACGCGCCTGCTGCAGACCGGCGAACGGCCGACCTAGTCGAACTGTTTGCCGTGATGAGGTTCGATCGTGTCGGCGATCGCTTTGATGCCGATCATCTGGTGCAGGACGATCGCCGTGCCGACGATCTCGAGGGCGACGCGGATGGCCATCGATACTGATGGCTCGGCCAGCAGCGCGAAACCGCCGCACACCATTCCCATGACGACGCTTACCAGCACAATGCCCACCCACTTTACGACGTCCATCGCACACCTCGCCGTGACAACCGCACGTTACCCCAAGAGAGGCACCGCGGCAGCGAAGTTTGCGGCCCACTGGTCGAAGAATTACTAAGATTTATCGCCCTTGAGCGATTTCTTTAACGCTAATTTTTAACCGAACCGGACCGCCGCATACGGTGCGGAAGGGGTCGGCCGCGCGGCCGAATCGCGCAACCCGGCAGTAGCATTGTTGCCATTCTGTGCTATGGTTTTAACCCGTTCGCGCGGGCCGCAGGGGGCTGGGCGGCGAGGGCGGGAAAAGGCCGTGAAAATCGGCCCTCTGACCCGGATTGGGCGCTCGGAAAGAACCTCCATCGCAGCCATGAAATCGATACCATGAAATTGACCATCGAACGCGCCGCGTTGCTTCGCGCCTTGGGCCATGTCCAGAGCGTGGTCGAGCGCCGCAACACCATTCCGATCCTGTCGAACGTGCTTTTGAAAGCGGGGGACGGCCGGCTCGCGCTCTCGGCGACCGACATGGATATCGAGATCGTGGCGCGCGCGCCGGCGAACGGCGCCAACGGCGGCGCCACCACCGCGCCCGCGCACACGCTCTACGACATCGTGCGCAAGCTGCGCGAAGGCTCGCAAATCGAGCTCGATTCCGCCGGCGACAAGGGCCAGATGGTGTTGCGCTCGGGCCGTTCGACCTTCACCCTCGCCTGCCTGCCGCCCGAGGATTATCCGCTGATGTCGACTGGCGACCTCGCTCATGCCTTCACGGTTTCGGGCGCGGAGCTGAAGCGGCTGATCGACCGCACGCGATTCGCGATCTCGACCGAAGAGACGCGCTATTATTTGAACGGCATCTATCTCCACGCCGCGCGCAACAACGACGTGCCGATGCTCCGCGCCGTGGCCACCGACGGCCATCGCCTGGCGCGGATGGAAATTCCATTGCCCGAAGGCGCCTCCGGCATGCCGGGCGTGATCGTGCCGCGGAAGACCGTGGGCGAAGTGCGGAAGCTGCTCGACGCCGACGGCGCCGCCGATCAGGACGTCGTGATCTCGTTGTCGGACACCAAGATCCGCTTCGTCCTCGGCGAGACGGTGCTCAACTCCAAGCTGATCGACGGCACCTTCCCCGATTATGATCGCGTGATTCCGTCGGGCAACGACAAGATCCTGGAAATCGAGAGCAAGCCTTTCGCCGAAGCCGTCGACCGCGTCTCGACCATCTCGCGGGCGGTCAAGCTCGCGATCGAGCGCGGCAGCGTCAATCTTTCGGCCACTAGCCCCGAGGCCGGCACCGCCAGCGAAGAGTTGGAGGTGCGCTACAACGCGGCGCCGCTCGAGGTCGGCTTCAACGCCCGCTACCTCCTCGACATCACCCAGCAAATCGAGGGCGAGGGCGCGCAGATCAAACTCGCGGACGCCGCCTCGCCCGCGGTGATGCAGGATGCCGGCGATCCCAGCGCGATCTATGTGCTGATGCCGATGCGGGTGTAGCGGTTGGCGGTTTCTCTGGCGTCGGAGCGGGTGTTTTCGGCGGCGTCGGTGACGCGCTTGGCGCTGACCGATTTTCGCGGCTATGCCGCTGCGCGCTTGGCGTTGGAGCCGCGCCCGGTCGTGCTCACCGGCCCAAACGGCGCCGGCAAGACCAATCTGCTTGAGGCCGTGTCGT
>JASHUX010000470.1 GCA_030039775.1 Alphaproteobacteria bacterium
CGCGGGCGAGGTGATGGTCGATATCTATGCGGCCAGCGTCAACGCCGCTGACTATAAAGTGCGGCTCGGCGGCGGCCGTTACAGCAACGTGAAATTTCCCCATATCCTCGGCCGCGATTTTTCCGGCGTGGTCCGCGCAGTCGGTCCGGGTGTGACCGACATCGCGGTTGGCGATGCGGTGTTCGGGGTCACCGACCAAGGCGTCGAAGGTTGCTACGCTGAGAAATTGGCCATCAAGGCGGCCCTGGTGGCGAAGAAGCCGGCACGGCTCAGTCATGTCGAAGCGGCGGCGCTCGGGCTCATCAGCCTGACCGCGACCTGGGCGATCGAGGACACGGGCAAGCTCAAGAAGGGCGAAACGATTTTGATTCAAGGCGGCGCTGGCGGTGTCGCCGGTTTCGCCGTCCAGCTCGCGAAATATATCGGCGCCACGGTCGCGACGACGGCAAGCGCGAGCAACCACGATTATGTCCGAGGGCTCGGCGCCGATCGCGTCATCGACTACAACAAAACCGATTTCACGACGGCGATTTCGGACTGCGACATGGTGTTCGATACGGTCGGCGGCGCAGTACGGCCCGGCTCCTACAAAGTGCTCAAACCCGGTGGCCGGTTGGTGTGGATCGCGCCGGCACCCGAGGGTTTCGAGCCGCCGGCCGACAAGCAAACCCTTCGGCCTGCTGTCACGCGCGACCGCGCCCATCTGGAACGTATGAAGGCATTGCTCGAGGCGGGTGCCGTCTCGGCCCCGGCCATCACGCGCTACAAGCTGGCGGACGCGGCCGAAGCGCATCGGGTCAGCGAAGCGCGGCATCTGCGCGGCAAGCTCGTGTTCGAGGTGCGGCCTGAGGTGTGAATCCGATTCGTTTTTTTGATGTAGCAAGAGGGAAAATAATGACATCAGCCTACCGTGCCGACCATGTCGGCAGCCTTAAGCGTTCGCCACAATTGATCGCGGCGCACCAGGCGCACGACAAGCACGAACTTGCGGACGACGTGCTGCGCGCCCAAGAAGATCGCGAGATCGAAGCCGCAATCCGCATGCAAAAAGATGTCGGCATCGACGTCTTGTCCGACGGCGAGCTGCGCCGCGGCGGCTGGACCGGCGATTTCGTTTATGCCGTCGATGGCTTCGAGCGCGGCGCACCGCCAGTGCAACTGGGTTGGGCCAACCGCACGCTTGCCCAGGCGCCGATGGCGCAGATCATCGCCAAGCCGCTGAAGCAACGCGCCCGCTTCACGAAGACGGAGGCCGATTTCCTCAAGAAACATGCGGACCGGCCGTGGAAGATCACATTGCCCGCGGCGTCCTATCTGGTGTCGCGCGGCTATAAGCCCGGCGTCACGGACAAGGTCTACAAAAGCCGCGCCGAAGCGCTGGCCGCCGTCGCTGCGATTCTGCGCAGCGAGATCGCCGCGTTGATCGAGGAAGGCGCGAATTACATCCAGATCGATAATCCGCACTATCCCGATTACCTGATGGAGAGCGTGCAGTCGCAATGGCGGGCGTTGGGTGTCGATCCGAAGCAGGCGCTTGCCGACGACATCGCCGCCGACAATGCCGCAGTCAAAGGATTGAAGCGCGGCAGTGTCACCGTCGCGATGCATTTCTGCCGCGGCAATGGCGGGTCGGCCCATTGGCACAGCGAAGGTTCCTACGAGCCGATCGCAGAACAGTGCTTCGGTCGGCTCGATTACGACCGTTTTCTGCTCGAATACGACACCGAGCGGGCAGGCGGGTTCGAACCGCTGCGGTTCGTGCCGAAAAGCAAGATCGCGGTGCTCGGCCTGGTTTCGACGAAGGTCGGCGCCTTGGAGACGCCGGACCTGATTCGTCGGCGCGTCGACGAGGCTGCGAAATTCCTGCCGCTCGAGGCGCTGGCGCTCAGCCCGCAGTGCGGGTTCTCCTCGACGCTCCTCGGCAACGACATCAATCCCGATCAGGAGCGCGCGAAGCTCGCGTTGGTGGTCGATGTCGCGCGCAAAGTGTGGGGCAACGCGTGAAATCGCATTTACGCCGCCGATTGCCGTGAGGTAAGCGGCGGCGACGAACAAAGGGGGCTCGGCCGAAAAACAATGTCGGGCATCGAGACCGAGATGCTCCCCGTTCTGCAAGCTGTGCTGAGCGGGATTTTGGTCGGCGGAGTCTACGGGCTCTTGTCGATCGGCTTGAGTCTTGCCTTCGGCGTCATGCGCATCGTCAATTTCGCGCACGGCGATCTCGTCATGTACGGCATGTATATTGGCGTCGTCGCATCGACGCTGCTTGGCATCGACCCGCTGCTCGCGCTGCCGGTCAGCTTTCTGCTGATGGCGGCCTTGGGCATGTTGCAATACCGCGTCGTGTTCCGCCGCTTTGTCGGCCACACTACCCTCAACCAGCTCCTGGCCGCGATCGGGTTGGGTTTGGCGCTGCAAATGGTGGCGCAGCTCATTTTCGGTGTCGACGCGCGCAGCGCGACGTCGATGTTCGCGGGCAGTTACGATCTGATCGGGCCGTTCTTCTTCGCCCGGGCTCAGATTGTCGCGTTCGTGGTCGCTGGCATTGCCACGATCGCGGTCGAGCTGCTGTTGCGCAAAACACAATGGGGCAAGGCCGTGCGCGCCGTCGCCGATAATATTGAGGCGG
>JASHUX010000471.1 GCA_030039775.1 Alphaproteobacteria bacterium
TCGCCGGGAAGCTGCGAATATACGAAGTCGATCAGCCCGGCACGCAGGCTTGGAAGCGCCGGCGCCTGATCGATCTCGGTTACGGGGTCCCCGATTGGCTCCGCTTCGTGCCGGTGAGGTTTGAGGCAGGACAATCGTGGCGGGCCGCGCTGGAGGCGGCGGGCTTCGACGGCGGCAAACCGACCGTGATCGCGTCGACGGGCGTCAGCATGTACCTGACCAAGGACACGAACGCGGCGACGCTGCGCGAAGTCGCGCGGCTCGCGCCGGGATCGACCTTCGCGATGACGTTTCTGCTGCCGCGCGAACTCAACGAAGCATCGGCGCGTCCCCTGATCCAACAAGCCGAGCAGGGCGCGCGTTCAAGCGGGACGCCGTTCATCAGCTTCTTTGTGCCCGACGAGATCATGGCGATGGCGCGCGACGCGGGCTTCCGCCAGGTGCGGCATGTCTCAGCCGCCGATCTCGCCCAACGGTATTTCGCCGGACGGCCGGACGGGCTACGGCCGCCGAACGGTGCCGAGGAGTTTCTGGTCGCGTCGACCTAGATCGACGTTACTCGCCGGCCGCGCGTTCCAACAGCGGCACGACCTCCGGCGCGTCGGCATCGGTCGGCAATGTGAAATCGCGTCCGGCGCACGCGAACGGCGTCACGTCGATGACGCGGTCATGCAGGAAGCGCAACGAGGCGCGATGGCCGACGCTGACGATGGTCGGTCGCCACGGCGCGTTACGGAGCAGGCGGTAGCAGCGCGCTTCCCGTGCTTCATCGATCGCCGATGTCGCCTCGTCGAGGAATACGATCGCCGGCTCGCTCAGCATGATCCGGGCGAAGCCGAGCCGTTGCTGCTCGCCGAGCGACAGGCGGTGCGCCCAATTGTCGACCGTGTCGAGATGCGGCACGAGGTCGGCAAGCTGGAAATCCGTGAGGAGCTGCGCCAACCGGTCTTTCGGCACGTCACTGTGGCCGCCGGGATAAAGCATTGCGTCAGCCAACGTCCCGAGCGGGAGATACGGACGTTGCGGCAGAAACAACGTGCTGCCATCGCCGACCCGGATGCTGCCCTTGCCGAACGGCCAAATGCCGGCGATCGCGCGGATCAGCGTGCTCTTGCCGATGCCGGTCGGACCGGAGATCAGCACCGCTTCGCCGGGCGTAACGGATAAATTGACGCCATGCATGATCGGCGTCGCATCGGGCAGAGCCAGATCGAGAGCGCTTACCGTCACGCCCGCGCCGTCGCGCCCGAGGACGATCTGTTGCGGCGCGCGCACAGACTCAACGATCAGGTCGAGCCGCCGCTGGAAGCCGCTCAACCGTTGCGTCACGGCCAGCCACGTGGCGATGTCCGTGTATGAGTTGATCACGAAAGACAGCGAGCTCTGCACCGAGTTGAAAGCGCTGACCACCTGCATCAGTCCGCCGAGCAGAATCTCCTTGGCGAAAAAGCGCGGCGCCACGACCACCACTGGAAAGATCACCGCGACCTGGGCATAGCCGACGGTGAACCACGACAGCGTCTTCTGCCGTTTCATGATCCGCCAGAAATTATCGAACACATGCGCGAACCGGCCGCGGAAAACAGTCATTTCGGCGGGCTCGCCGCGGAACAAGGCGACGCTTTCGGCATTCTCGCGTAGCCGCATCAGGGCAAAGCGGAAATCGGCCTCGAGCCGTTGCTGCGCGAAGTTCAGATTGATCAGCGGCCACCCGATCTTCATCGTGAGCCAGGTGCCCGCGCCGGCGTAGATGATCGCCGTCCAGACCAAATAGGCGGGGATATAGACGCTGCCCCACGAGCCCAGCGGAATCCGCGCCGATCCCGACAAGCCCCATAGAATGAACAGGAACGAGAACAGCGACACGATCGACGTCATCAAACCCAGCGACAGATTCAGCACATAGGACGTGAAGGAATTGAGATCCTCCGAAATGCGCTGGTCCGGGTTGTCGGTCGGCATGTTCTGAAGCTGGAGCCGGTAATAGGATTGATCGGCCAGCCACGCGCCGAGATAGCGGTCGGTCAACCAGCGCCGCCAGCGGATCTGCAGCATCTGCTGCAGGTAGACCGCGTAGACGGAGAGGATGATGCTGATGGTGGCGAGGATGCAGAAAATGCCGATCTGGCGGAAGAACACGCCGCTATTGAGCTCTTGCAGCGCGTTGTAGAACGCATTGTTCCACTGATTGAGCAGCACGCTGACATACACGTTGCCGAGGTCGAGCGCGACGACGATCCCCAGCAATCCCCACGCCGACCACTTTTGTTCCGAGCCCCAATAGGGGCGCGTCAATCGCCAAGCCGCGCGCAACTGGCCGCGCGTTTCCTCGTTGAAATTCATCAAGTCCTCGAAACTCCCTCGGTCGTCGCGACCCTAACACGTCCCTTCGCACCTGGCTTTACCAGGATAAAGCGAATCCGTTGCTGGTCCTATGGACGGGGCGTGAAGGATTTTTCACCTGCGGTACGGCATGCTGCGGCGCGTCGCTTGTCAAGCGCGCGGCGCTGTGGTTCATACGGCGCCGTTGCCGACGTAGCTCAGCGGTAGAGCAACTGATTCGTAATCAGTAGGTCCGCAGTTCGATCCTGCGCGTCGGCACCACTCTATTGCCGTAGGGGAAATCGCATCTCGGTGATTTCGTAGCCGGCATCGGCGCCGATGCGGATGACCCGTTGTCCGCCCTCGTTGAACATGTCCGGCTGCACCGCGACGACCGGCTCGCGCGCCGCGCGGTCCAACGCTTCCGCAACGTCGCGGCTGCGCGCCAGCTTCAGGAGATTGAGCCGGGTCGGAAACACAATCAGGGCGCGGCCGGCATCCGCCTCGCGGATCGCGTCGGCGGGCGCGATCCATTGGCAATCGAGCGTCTCGTAGCCGTCGGCGACGGCCTGTTGACCCAACGGCGCCGCGGCGATGAAGAATTGCGTGTCGAAACGGCGCGGCTCCGCCTCCGGCGTGATCCAATGCGCGAATCGCGCCAACCGGTCGGTGGCGAGTTCGAATCCTCGTTGGGCGAGCGCCGCCGCGAGATCGCCAGTCTCTCGCGGATTGGGCACATCCGTATGGTCAAGCAGATGGCCGGCGCCGGACCGGCGTGCCAGCAAAATACCGGCTTCCTCCCACGTCTCGCGGATCGCGGCGACGCGATAGGGCAACAACTCGGCGGGCGGGCAGCGCGTCGCGAGCACGTGGTCGCTTTCGTCGACTTTCCCGCCGGGAAATACCAGTGCGCCGGCGGCGAAGCCCGAATTGCCGTGCCGGCGCACCATGAGCACCTCGATCCCGGCGGTGCTGTCGCGCACGACCAGGATGGTTGCGGCGGGAAAGGCAGGTGGAATCGGCATGGCGCCGCGCGATCATAAGCCATCGACGGCGAACGCCGACAGGGGTAAGAACTTCGTTCAGTCGTATAACGAATTGGCGGGGAACCAAATGAAGCGCAGTGAAGGCCGGATTCTGACCACGCATGTCGGCAGCATGATCCGGCCGCCCGAGCTGGTGGCGCTCGGCAAGACGGTGAAGCAATTTCCGGATATGCAGCCGCACTACGACGCGCTGCTCAACAAGCTGGTCGATGACGCGTTCAAGAGGCAGGTCGCGTCCGGCATCGACATCCCCAACGACGGCGAATACGGCAAGACGAGCTGGGCCGCTTATATGCTCGAGCGCGTCAGCGGCTTCGAGGAACGGCCGAAACAGATCCGCCAATTGCACTGGATCGGCAAGGAGCTGGAACGGTTCCGCGATGTATTCCAGGTCGATATTCCGCGCGCCATCACCGGCGTACCGACGTGGGGCTGCATCGGCCCGATCAAATATACCGGCTACACCGCGCTGAAGCGCGCGATCGACGCGCTCAAGGCGGCGGCGAGTCATACCAAGGCCGAAGAAGTCTTTATGACGGCGGTCGCGCCGGCGAGCTCGGCCTATGACAGCGTCAACGAGTATTACAAGGACGAGCACGATTATATCTTCGCGATTGCGGAAGCGATGCGCGAGGAGTACCGCGCCATCCACGAAGCCGGCTTCGTCCTCCAAGTCGACGACGCGCTATTGATGAACTACTACGATTATCTCACTACGATCAGCCCGCCGCGGTACCGCGAATGGGCGGAGCTATGCATTGCGGCGCTCAACCACGCGCTCGAGGGCATCCCGGAGGACCGCATCCGCTATCATATTTGCTTCGGCTCCTGGCACGTGCCGCACACCACTGACGCGCCGCTCGAAAAGGTGATCGACATCATTCTGCAGGTCCGCGCCGGCGCTTATTCGATCGAGGCAGCCAATGTGCGCCACGAGCACGAATGGCGGGTCTGGGAAAAAGTGAAGTTGCCGCCCGGCAAGATCCTGATCCCCGGCGTGGTGACGCACCACACCACGACGGTCGAGCATCCGCAGCTCGTCGCCGACCGCATTGTCCGGTTCGCCAAGCTGGTCGGACGGGAAAACGTCATCGCCGGAACCGACTGCGGCTTTGCGCAGAACGAAACCATCCAGCGCACGCAGCCGTCGGTGATGTGGGCCAAATACGAGACACTGGCCGAGGGTGCTCGTCTTGCTACCAAGGAACTGTGGGGACGCTAAAAGTTTGAGTCGTCAGTTTTCAGTTGTCGGTGAATAGGTCATTGTTGACTGAAAACGGATAACTCATCACTGATAACCGATGGTCCCGAAGCTCCTGCTGCTGGCGCTCGTCTTGCTGCTCGTCTGGTACGGCGTGCGTTTTGTTACGCGCGTCGGGCAGGTGCACCAGGCGCTGCGGCGCGCCGCGGAGCAAGCGGCGATGAACGCACAGGGGCGCGCTCAGCCGCTCCAGGCTATCGCGACAGAGGATTTGGTCAAATGCGGCGTCTGCGGCGCCTTCGTTCCCGCGAAAAGCACCGCCAGTTGCGGCCGCGCGGGCTGCCCTTATTGAGCGGCGACTCGGGCGACGCTTCGCCTTGCGTCGTCTGCCGCCCGAAGTTAAGTTGCGCTGCAACATACGCTTGTTTTACCAGCGAAAATCGCAATAGCGGCGCCTCGACCCGGTGAGCGGCAACAGCTTTCAAGAACTGATCTTGCGGCTCCAGGGCTATTGGGCGCAAAAGGCTGCGTCATCCTCCAGCCGTACGATGTCGAGATGGGCGCCGGCACGTTCCATCCGGCGACGACGCTGCGCGCGTTGGGTCGGAGACCGTGGCGTGCCGCCTATGTCCAGCCGTCGCGCCGCCCTGGCGACGGGCGCTATGGCGAAAACCCCAACCGGCTTCAGCATTACTATCAGTTCCAAGTGATCTTGAAGCCTGCGCCCGCCGACAGCCAGAAGCTCTATCTCGACAGCCTCGCGGCGCTCGGCATCGACGCTAAGCGCCACGATATCCGTTTCGTCGAAGACGATTGGGAAAGCCCGACCTTGGGCGCGTGGGGCCTGGGCTGGGAAGTATGGCTGGACGGCATGGAGGTGTCTCAGTTCACCTACTTCCAGCAGGTCGGCGGGATCGAGTGCGATCCGGTCTCGACCGAACTCACTTATGGGCTCGAGCGCCTCGCCATGTATGTGCAGGGCGTGAACAATTTCTTCGACATCGATTATAACGGCGCCGGCGTCACTTACGGCGACGTGTTTCTGCGGGCCGAACGCGAATATTCCGCCTTCAACTTCGAGTTTGCGGACACGGAATTGCTCCTGCGCCATTTCGCCGACGCCGAGAAGGAATGCCGAGCGCTGTTGGAGAAAGGCGTGCCGCTGCCGGCCTACGACCAGTGCATCAAGGCCAGCCACACCTTCAATTTGCTCGATGCCCGCGGCGTCGTTTCGGTGACGGAGCGCGCCGCCTATATCGGCCGCGTGCGCGCGTTGGCGAAGGCCTGCTGCGAGGGTTGGCTCGCCGGCGAAAGCGCCGATGCCTGAGCTGCTGCTCGAAATCCTGACCGAGGAAATCCCGGCGCGCGTGCAAACGCGGGCGGCCGAGGACTTTCTGCGCCTGACCCGAGAAAAAATCGCCGCGGCCGGCCTCGATGCCTCCAAGTCGCAAACGTTCGTCACGCCGCGCCGCCTCGTCCTCGTGGTCGAGGATTTGCCGGCGACTCAAGCAGACACGAGCGAAGAGCGCCGCGGTCCGCGCGTCGGGTCGCTGCAAAACGCGATCGACGGATTTTTGAAGTCGGCCGGCGTGACGTTGGCCCAATGCGAGCAGCGCGATACGGGGAAGGGCGTATTTTACTTCGCCGTCATCCGCCGCACCGGCGCGGCGACGGCGTCGATCCTGCCCGAACTGTTGCGCGCCGTGATGCTCGACCTGTCGTGGCCGAAATCGATGCGGTTTCCGGCGGCGACCTTCCGCTGGGTAAGGCCGATCGATTCCGTGCTCTGCCTGTTCGACGGCAAGACCGTGCCGCTCGATCTCGGCGGCGTCGTCACCGGCAATATGTCGGAAGGCCACCGCTTTCTGTCCCCGGGCCTGTTCGCGGTTTCCAGTGTTGCCGACTACCGGCAACGCCTGCGCGACGGCCATGTCATGCTGGACGCGACGGATCGGAAACAGGCGATCAGCCTCGCGCTGTACGAACGCGCTGCCGAGGCCCAGCTCACGGTCCGCGACGATCCCGGCTTGCTGGAAGAAGTAACAGGGTTGGTGGAGTGGCCAGTGGTGATGGCGGGAACGATCGAGCCTGCCTTCATGGAATTGCCGTCCGAGGTGCTGACGACCTCGATGCGAACGCACTTGAAATATTTCTCGTGCCTCGATCGCGATGGCAGGCTGGCGCCGCGTTTTCTCGTCGTCGCCAACAACATCGCCGACGATGGCGGCAAGGAGATCGTCGCGGGAAATGAGCGTGTGCTGCGAGCGCGGCTCGCCGATGCACGTTTCTTCTGGGACACGGACCGCAAGATCAAGCTCGAAGCCCGCTTGCCGAAATTGGCCGAGCGCATCTTCTATCAAGGCCTCGGCACCATGGCCGACAAGGCGGACCGCCTGTCGCAGCTCGCGACCGAAATCGCCTACCAAATTGCCCGTAACAAGCCCGATCTTCTCGGCGGCGAGCTGGCGCTGCGGCGGAACGCGAAGCGCGCCGGGCAGCTCGCCAAGGCCGACCTAAGCAGCGCCATGGTCGGTGAATTCCCGGAGCTGCAAGGCATCATGGGCCGCTACTACGCCGAAGCCGAAGGTGAACGCGGCGACGTCGCGCATGCCATTGCCGAGCACTATTCGCCGCTCGGCCCAAGCGACCGCTGCCCGACGGAGCCGCTCAGCGTCGCGGTCGCCCTGGCGGACAAGCTCGATACGCTGATCGGTTTTTTCATTATCGGCGAAAAGCCGACCGGATCGAAGGACCCGTTCGCCCTGCGCCGAGCGGCGCTCGGCGTGATCAGGCTCATCCTCGAAAACGAATTGCGCATGTCGCTGTACCAGGCGATGAAAGGCGCGCTGGCGCTGTGGCAAGATTCGCTCGGCAGCAGCCGTTTCGGCGACCAGCCGATCGTCGAATTGCTCGATTTCTTCGGCGAGCGACTGAAGGTGCATCTGCGCGATCGCGGCGTGCGGCACGATCTGATCGCGGCGGTCTTCGCGCTTGGCGAGGACGACCTGGTTCGGCTGACGCGACGCGTTGCGGCGCTGGCGGCGTTTCTAGCCACGGAGGACGGCGCCAATTTGCTGACCGCCTATCGCCGCGCCGCAAATATCGTCGGGATCGAAGAGAAGCGGGACGGCGTTACTTATGGTGGCATGCCGGATGCCACAAAATTAATTATTGCGGAAGAAACCGCGTTGGCGGGACGCCTCGACCAAGTGGAACCCATGGTTACCAAGGCCTTGGAACAAGAGGATTTTGCCGGCGCAATGACGGCCTTGGCGGGGCTTCGGTCCCAAATTGACGCTTTCTTTACGGAGATTACCGTAAATGTCAGGAACCAGGAGCTTCGCATCAACCGGCTGAAGCTGCTGGCGCGCATCCGCGATACGTTCGATCGCGTTGCCGATTTTTCCCGCATCGAAGGGTAGGGTGATGACGAACTGGATTTACAGCTTCGGCGAAGGCACCGCCGACGGCCGCGCCGAGATGAAGAATCTTCTCGGCGGCAAGGGTGCCAATCTCGCCGAGATGAGTCATCTCGGCCTGCCGGTGCCACCGGGCTTCACCATCACCACCGAAGTCTGCACCTATTACTACGCGCACGAACATACCTATCCGAGGCAGCTTGCCGGCGACGTCGAGAAGGCGCTGGCGCTGGTCGAGAAACGCGTCGGCGCCAAGTTCGGCGATGCCGACAATCCGCTTCTGGTGTCCGTGCGCTCCGGCGCCCGTGCTTCGATGCCGGGCATGATGGACACGGTGCTCAAT
>JASHUX010000472.1 GCA_030039775.1 Alphaproteobacteria bacterium
CCGGCGGAGGAGCCGATCGATGAGCGACACCGGCTATTCCGACCGGGACCGCGGCGAGCGCGGCGATCGAGGTGGTTTTGGTGGGGACGATCGCGGCGGCTTCGGCGGACGCGGTGGTGGCGGTGGACGCCGCCCGTTCTTCCGGCGGCGCAAGTCCTGTCCGTTCTCGGGTCCAAATGCGCCGAAGATCGACTACAAGGACGTGAAGCTGCTTCAGCGCTATGTCTCCGAGCGCGGTAAGATCGTGCCGAGCCGCATCACCGCCGTTTCCGCTAAGAAGCAGCGCGAACTGGCGCAAGCGATCAAGCGCGCACGTTATCTCGGGCTCCTGCCCTATTCCATCCAGTAGGGGACCGCGATGATCGAACTCATCCTACTGGAGCGCGTCGAAAATCTGGGCCAGATGGGCCAGGTGGTGAAAGTGCGTCCCGGCTACGCGCGTAATTTTCTGCTGCCGCAGAAAAAAGCGTTACGCGCCACCAAGGACAATCTTGCCTATTTCGATAAACAACGCGCGCAACTCGAGGCGCAGAACCTGAAGCGCAAGGGCGAGGCCGAGCAGGTGTCGACCAAGCTCGAAGGGCTGCATGTTGTCATTATCCGCCAGGCAGGTGAGAGCGGGCAGCTCTACGGCTCGGTTTCGGCGCGGGACATCGCCGATGCGGTGACCGCGGCCGGTTTCACGGTGGCGCGTAGCCAGGTCGTGCTCGATCGCCCAATCAAGAGTCTCGGCCTCCACAACACGCGCGTCGTGCTGCATCCCGAAGTCTCGGTAACGGTGACAGCCAACATCGCGCAATCGCCGGAAGAGGCGGAGATGCAGGAACAAGGCGTCGACCCGCTGAGCCTCGCGCGCGCCGCCGCGGAGCGTGAAGCGGCCGAAGCCGAAGCTGCAGCCGCAGAAGAAGCGGCGCCGGAGCCCCCGGCCGAGAAATAGCCGTTCCGCAACCGGAACCAATCCGTCTCCATGCTGTCCTTAAAAGGAGATAGGATAATCAAATAAAAGTTGCGGGAGGCGGCAGTGCGGTTCCTCTCTTTGCCCGACAAAACACAGGTGCCGATTCTCGGGCTTGGCACCTGGGGCTTGGGTGAACGTCGTACCAGCGGCGCCCAGGTTGTGGCCGCTCTGCGGCTCGGTCTCGATCTCGGCATGAAACTGATCGACACCGCCGAAATGTACGGTGACGGCGGCGCCGAAGAAGTCGTCGGCGAGGCCGTGAGGGGCCGTCGCAACGACGTCTTCATCGTCAGCAAGGTCTATCCCCACAATGCAGGCCGCAAGAAAATGGCCGCCGCTTGCGAACGCAGCCTGAAGCGGCTCGGTACGGACTGGATCGATCTCTATTTGCTGCATTGGCGGGAAGACGTACCGCTTCTCGAAACCATCGAGGGCTTCGAGGCATTGCGCGCCGCGGGCAAGATTCGCCGCTGGGGCGTGAGCAATTTCGATATCGACGACATGGAGGAGCTGTGGCGTCTCCCAGGCGGGAAGGCCTGCGCGGCTAATCAGGTGCCCTTCAATTTAATGCGGCGCGGCATCGAGGTGGGACTGCTCCCGTGGTGCCGGGATGCGCACGTTCCGATCATGGCCTATTCACCGATCGAACAGGGCAAGCTCCTCGCCCATCGTTCGCTCCGGGAAATTGCGGCGACACGCGGCGTCAGTCCCGCACGGATCGCGATCGCCTGGCTGCTGCGGCATGACAACGTGATCGTCATCCCCAAGGCAGCCGATACTGACCACGTTCGCGACAATCGCGCCGCGCTCGACCTGGCCCTGTCGCCGGAAGAGCTGACGGCGCTCGATCGTGCCTTTCCTCGCCCGCGCCAAAAGCGGCGTTTGGAAATGATCTAATTCAGGGCCTTGTTTTGCCGGCCTTCCCTGATCGATAGTGCGCCATAAGAAGATTCTAGGGGAAGGCAATGTTACTTGGCTTTTTGCTGCGCCGTCTCGTCACCAAAGGCACGTTGCGGGTCATCGACCCGCAGGGCACGACGCATAGTTTCTCCGGCGACCTCGCCGGCCCAACCGTCACGATAAAGCTGCACGATCCGGCGCTGGTGCGGCGGCTGTTCTTCAACCCGCGCCTCTATCTCGGCGAGGCCTATATGGACGGCACGCTGACGATTGAAGACGCTGATGTCTACGATTTCCTGCTGTTCATCGGCGAGAACCAAGCGATCGCACCGCCGTCGATCGTGACCCCGCTCTATGCCGGTTTCGGCCGCCTGCTGCGAGCGTTTCAGCAGTACAACCCGGTGGGCCAATCGCAAAAGAACGTGGCGCATCATTACGATCTGTCGGATACGCTCTACGATCTCTTTCTCGACAATGACCGGCAGTATTCCTGCGCCTTTTGGCCGACGCTCGACATTTCGCTTGAGGAAGCCCAAGCCAACAAGAAACGCCATCTCGCGTCGAAGCTATTGCTGAAGCCGGGGCTAAAGGTCCTCGATATCGGTTGTGGCTGGGGCGGGCTCGCGATCTATCTCGCCAAAGAAACCGGCGTTTCGGTGACCGGCCTGACGCTGTCGATCGAGCAGCTCAAAGTCGCGGAGCGGCGCGCAGCCGCGGCGGGCGTCGCCGACCGGGTCAAGTTCGTGCTGCGCGACTATCGCGAGGAGACCGGCGTTTACGATCGGATCGTTTCGGTCGGCATGTTCGAGCATGTCGGCGTGCCGCAGTATAAAGCGTTCTTTCACAAGGTAAAGGAACTGCTGCCCGAGGACGGCGTGGCCCTGCTCCACTCCATCGGCCGCATGGATGGGCCCGCCACCACAAATCCGTGGCTGCGCAAATATATTTTTCCTGGCGGCTACTCGCCGTCGTTGTCGGAGGTCGTCCCCGTGGTCGAAAAAGTCGGGATGTGGATCACCGACATCGAGATCCTGCGGCTCCATTATGCCGAGACCCTGCACCAGTGGCGGGCGCGCTTCGCCGCCAACCGCGATCGCGTGAGGACGCTGTACGACGAACGCTTTTGCCGCATGTGGGAATTTTACCTTGCGGGCTCCGAGGTCGCGTTTCGCTGGGGCGGCCACCTCAATTTTCAGATGCAGCTCGCAAAGCACGTCGACGCGGTGCCGATGACGCGCGACTACATGGTGGACTGGGAGCGCAGCCATGTCCCGCCGGTGGTGGAGCGTGTCGAGCGCGCCGCGTAATCCTTTCCCCGATATCCCCACTGTTAACGAGTACGGCGGAGTCGGATTTAACCTGACGCTTGCGCGCGGGGCTTGATAACATTGTTGTCATGGTTGACGCTGCGCCTTCAAACGTCACCCCGCTGCGCGACAGCGACGCGATTTACCGCTCCCCGCCTCAAAATATCGAGGCCGAGCAGGCGTTACTGGGTGCGATCCTCGTCAACAATGAGGCGTATCGCCGAGTCGCTGAATTCTTACAGCCGGAACACTTCGCAGAGCCGGTGCATCAGCGCATTTTCGGCGCGATCCGCACGCTGATTGAGCGGGCGCAGATCGCCAATCCGGTTACGCTGAAGAATATGTTCGACCAGGACGACGCGCTGACGGAGATCGGCGGCGCGCAATATCTGGCGCGGCTCGCCGCTTCGGTCGTCACCATCATCAACGCGGTCGATTACGGCCGCCAGATTTACGATCTGCACCTGCGCCGACAGCTCATCGTCATCGGCGAGGATGTCGTCAACGACGCCTATGCTTACGACCTCGAGCGCGAGGCGCAAAGTCAGATCGAAGCGGCGGAAAAGAAGCTCTTCGACCTGGCGACGCTGGGTCAGTATGAGAGCGGTTTTCAGCCCTTCAATCACGCGCTGAAGGACGCGATCGACGCTGCCGAAGCCGCCTTCCAAAAGAGCGGCAAGACCATTGGGGTTGCTACCGGATTCGCCGACCTCGATAAGAATCTTGGCGGCCTTCATCCGTCCGACCTCGTCGTGCTCGCCGGCCGACCCTCGATGGGTAAGACTGCGCTTGCAACCAACATCGCCTTCAACGCCGCCCGCGTCTACCGGGCCGGGAAGGCCGCCGACGGCCGAACCGTCGCCGAGGACGGCGCCGTGGTCGGATTTTTCTCGCTCGAAATGTCGGCCGAGCAATTGGCGACGCGCGTGCTCTCGGAGCAGTCGGGCGTGTCGTCCGATCGCATCCGACGCGGCGAAGTCTCCGGTGCGGATTTCGACAAGTTCGTCCGTGCCAGCCTCGATTTGGCCGAAGTGCCGCTCTATATCGACGACACGCCGGCCTTGTCGATTAGCGGCCTGCGGACGCGGGCGCGGCGTCTGCAGCGCACCCACGGCCTGCACATGATCGTGATCGATTATCTCCAATTGCTGCGTGGCAGCGGCGACGGTCCGGGGAACGACAATCGGGTTCAGGAGGTGTCGGAGATAACCCGCGGCCTGAAAGCATTGGCAAAAGAACTGAATGTTCCCGTGCTGGCGCTGTCGCAGTTGTCGCGCCAGGTCGAATCTCGTGAAGACAAGCGACCGATGCTGTCGGACCTCCGTGAATCGGGTTCGATCGAGCAGGATGCCGACGTCGTGATCTTCATCTTCCGCGAGGAATATTATTTGAGCCGCGGTCAACCTTCGCAGCGGCCAGACGAGGCCAATGACAAATTCAACGAGCGCTACGAGCGCTGGCACAAGCGGCTGGAGGAAGTGCACGATACGGCCGAGCTGCTGATCGCCAAACAGCGCCACGGTCCGATCAACAACATCACCCTGCGCTTCGACAGCAACACCACGCGCTTCGACAATTACGTACGCGGCGACCGCCACGCCGAAGAGCGCCCCTTCTGATGAAGGGCGGAGAGCGGTGATTGGCAACGCCCGACACCATCCTTGAAATCGACCTCGACGCCATTGCCGCCAATTGGCGTAGTCTCCGCGCGCGACTGAAGCTCGGTTGCGAGGCGGCCGCCGTGGTCAAGGCGGATGCCTACGGCGTCGGCATGGCGCACGTGGCGCCGCGCCTGTGGCGAGCCGGCTGCCGCTTGTTTTTCGTCGCCGATGTTGGCGAAGGCTTGGCGCTGCGGCGGCTCTTGCCGGATGCGCGCATTGCCATCCTTAATGGCTTTGAAGCCAAGGCCGGTCGCGAATTCGCACGCGGCCGATTGATTCCCGTGCTTAATCATCTCCGCCAGATCAAGGACTGGCGCAAGGCCTCGCGGGGCAATCCCGCAATCCTCCATGTCGACACGGGCATGGCGCGGCTCGGCCTGCCGCCGACGGAAGCGGCGCGGCTCGGGACCGACCCGTCGCTGCTCGACGGGGTCGCTCTTGCCGGAGTGATGAGCCACCTCACGACAGCCTGGAATCGCGCCGCGAAAGTGAACCGGACGCAGCTTGACGCCTTCCGCGTCCTGCTCAAGAGTCTGCCGCCCGCGCCCGCCAGCCTGGCGTCCAGCTCGGGGATTTTTCTGGGGCCTGCATACCATTTCGATTTTGTCCGTCCCGGCGCCGCCCTTTACGGCGCTAACCCCCTGCCGGGCCACACTAATCCAATGAAACAAGCTATTAAACTTAAAGCAAAAATTCTTCAAGATCGGAACATCGATAAAGGCCAGACCGTGGGCTACGACGGCACTTTTCGCGTGCGCCGCTCAAGCCGAGTCGCGACGCTGGCGATGGGTTATGCCGACGGTTGGCTGCGGACTGCGGGCAACCGCGCCAGTGTTGGTATTGGCGACAAGCGGGCCCCGATCGTCGGGCGTATCTCGATGGACCTGATTACGGTCGACATCACCGATATCGACCCAAAGCTGACCCGTCCCGGCGCCTATGTCGATCTGCTCGACGACCGCTACGGCGTCGACGACTTCGCCACGGACGCCGGCACCATCGCCTATGAGGTACTGACGCAGCTGGGCGGCAAGCACCACCGGGTCTATCGCGGCGTCATACATGCTTGATTTCCTTGCGAGCATCGGCCGCATCTTCATTCGGTTTCTCGAAACGACGGGTCGGCTCGCGCTGTTCACCGTTACCGGCGTCAGCCACTGTTTCCGCCCGCCGTTCTATCCGCGCCTGATCGGCCGGCAACTCATCGATATGGGCTTCTATTCGCTGCCCGTCGTCGGGTTGACGGCGCTGTTCACCGGCATGGTCCTGGCGCTGCAGGCGCACACGGGGTTCAGCTTCGCCGCCGAAACCGGCGTCGCCATCCTCGTCGTGCTCTCCGTCACGCGCGAACTCGGGCCCGTGATCGCCGGTTTGATGGTTGCCGGCCGCATCGGTGCCGCGATCGCGGCCGAGATCGGTACCATGCGCGTCACGGATCAGATCGATGCGATGTCGACCTTATCGACGAACCCCTACAAGTATCTTGTCGTGCCGCGGCTAATCGCCGGCACCATTGCCCTGCCTTGCCTAGTGTTTGTCGCCGACGTCATCGGCGTGTTCGGCGGGTTTCTCGTCGGCACCTATTCGCTCGGCTACAATCCCAGCAGTTTCCTAAGCGTGATGTGGGACAATGTCTCGACCGACGATGTCGTGTCCGGGCTGGTAAAATCGGCCGTGTTCGGCTTCATCGTGGCGCTGCTGGGGTGCTATCATGGCTACCACTCCCGGGGCGGCGCGCAAGGCGTCGGCACCGCC